>CAZHYX010000073.1:0-11401 GCA_964536675.1 uncultured Flavobacteriaceae bacterium | reverse complement strand
TGGGATAATCAATATTTATTAAAAGTACTTAAAATAAAAGTATGAGTTTGCCCTGCAAATACTGCTTTTATTCGTAGATGGTTACCTATTAATTCATATAACCAAAGTGTACAGCAAAGTACTTTTAAAATTTCTTTCCCTAGCGATTTAACCATTCAACACCTAGAAAAAAACTTTGAAGGATACACTATTATAAAAAACTCAAATATTGACAATATCTCTTATGAACTCAATACCGTTTTAGCAATTAAGTATGAGGGTTCTGCCCCATCATTTATTAGTTTTGCGCCTTCAGTAAAATTAGCTTCCAACAAATTTCATTTAGAGGGTGTTGATGGACAAGCCAATAATTGGAATGAGTTCAGTAAGTGGGTGTATGATAACTTAATTTCTTCAAGAATGGAAATACCTGAAACTACAAAGTTAAAAATTCAAGAGTTAGTAAAAGGTATTGATGACCCAATTGAAAAAGCTAAAATTGTATATGAATTTGTACAAAACAAAACAAGATATATTAGTGTACAGGTGGGTATTGGTGGCTGGATGCCAATGCTAGCCAGTGATGTTGATAGGTTAAGTTATGGTGATTGTAAGGCATTAACCAATTATACCAAATCTCTGATGGATGCCGTAGGTGTTGAATCATATTATACTCTTTTATATGCCGGAAATAATAAACGAAATATAAATAATGATATCGTTTCAGTTCAAGGAAATCATGCTTTTTTACATATCCCTTCAAAAGAAAAAGATTATTGGTTAGAATGTACTAGCCAAACGGTTCCTTTTGGTTATCAAGGTACTTTTAGTGATGATAGAGATGTATTAGTAATAACTCCTGAAGGAGGTAAAATAAAACATACTGGTATTCACAATGACAAGGACAGCTTTCAAAATACATTTGCTAACTATAAACTAAATTCAGATGGAAGTTTAGAAGCAGATATAAAAATTACCTCTGGGGGTATTCAATATAAAGATCATTTTAGGCTAGAAAAAAAATCTAAAAGAGATATTGAAAAATATTATAAAAGCAATTATTGGTCTTATATAAACAATATAGACATTAGTAATTACAATTTTATTAATAATAAAGATAGTATCATTTTTGAAGAAAAAGTAAAAATAAAGGCTACAGATTATGCTACTTTTAGCGGTGAGAGAATGCTATTTGCAGTAAATACTTTTAATCGAGTTTCACATATTCCAAAACGATACAGAACTAGAAAACTACCATTAGAAATATCAAGAGGGTTTATTGATAATGATGAATTTATTATTAATTTACCGGAAGACTATTCTATTGAAGCTATTCCTGATAATATAAAGATTGAAAATAAATTTGGTTTATACCAGTTTTCAATTGAAAAAATAACACCTACCAAATTAAAATATTCACGAACATTTTATATAAAAAAAGGATTATATCCTGCAAAAGAATATAAAAACTATAGAAATTTTAGAAAACAAATTGCTAAACTAGATAAAACCAAAATTGTATTAATTAAAAAATAAATTCATGAAAAATCTTTCAACCCTGATTTTAGTGTTAATGTTAATTACTTTCGGACAAAATTTCGCTCAAAAAATTAAATTTGGCAAAGTATCTAAAGAAGAGCTAGACGAGAAATATTATCCCTTAGATTCTTCTGCAAATGCAGCCATTTTATACAAAAAAAGACGAACATATTATGATTATAACGGTAATGAGGGTTGGGAATTAATTACAAAAGTTCATGAACGTATTAAAATTTATAACAAAGAAGGATATGATTGGGCTACTAAAACCATTAAACTTTATACACGTGGTGGTAAAGATGAATCTGCTTCTATAAAAGCCTATACTTTTAATCTTATAAATAATAAGATTGAAAAGACCAAACTCAAAGGTGATGAGGTTTTTAAGGAAAACATTAATAAATACTGGAATAGTAAAAAGTTTACTATGCCTAATTTAATTGAAGGATGTATTGTTGAATGGGAATACACCATTAGATCACCATATTACTCTAATATTAATGATATGGTTTTTCAATATAAAATACCTTTAAAATATATAGATACAAAAATAAGAATACCTGAATATTTTGTGTTTAAATATTTACCTAACACATATTATCCAATAAAGATTAATCAATCTCAAAAAAATAGAAACCTAAATTTTTCTTATAGAACAAGTGACAGAGATATTACCGATGGTGGTGGAACAAGTGTTAGAACATCATCCCATACTGCTAATGTAGAATTGACAGAAAAAATATATTCTAGTATTGAAAAAGAAATTCCTGCCCTAAAAAATGAACCGTATACAAATAATATTAATAACTATAAAAGTAAAACTTCTTTTGAATTGACAGCTTATGAACCAAAAAATGGGCTTGCTAAATACTTTAATAATAATTGGGACGATGTGACCAAAACCATCTATAAAAATACTAGATTTGGTAATCAATTAGAAAAAACATCACATTTCAAAGACGATTTACAAAATTCAGTAAACATTACGGATCCATTAAATGAAAAGATAGCTAACATATTTCAGTTGATTAAAAGTAAAATAAAATGGGATGGTAATTATAGTAAATATACTTCTAAAGGTGTAAAAAAAGCATATAAAGAAGGTACTGGTAATGCAGCAGAAATAAATTTAACACTAGTCTCTATGTTACGAGAGGCAGGTTTGAATGCGAACCCAATATTGGTAAGCACTAGAAGTCATGGTGTACCGCTTTACCCAACTTCAGATGGTTTTAATTATGTGATTGCAGGAGTAGAAATTCAAAATAATGTCATTTTACTAGATGCAACCGAAAAATACAGCCCACCCAATGTGCTGCCACTTAGAGCTTTAAATTGGCAAGGTAGAATAGTTCGTAAAAATGGAAGTTCAAATTCAATCCCATTATTCCCAAAAAAATATTCAAAAGAGAATTGTTTTTTAAATACCAAAATTGATAGTGATGGTATTGTAAGTGGGGTTGAAAGAGATGTCTATACAAATTTAGTAGCCCTACAAAAAAGAAAACGGAATAATAATACTGGAGAAGATGATTTAATTACAAAACTTGAAAAAGATTTTGACTATATTGAAATAGATGAATTTAAAACAATAAATGAAGAAAATATAGCAAAATCATTAATTTACCAATTTAAGTTTGAAGCAGACAATCAAGTAGAAATAATAGGTGACAAAATGTATTTTTCTCCATTACTTTTTCATACCCAAAAAGAAAATCCGTTTAAATTAAAAGACCGAAAATTTCCTGTAGATTTTGGCACTCCTTGGGAAGATAAGTTTACTATTTCAATTGAAATACCTGAAGGTTATAAAGTTGAGTCTAAACCAGAAAATATAGCATATACTTTACCTGAAAGTTTAGGCTCATATAAATTTGTAACTGTATTAAAAGAAAATAAATTACAAGTATTATCTGATGTTAAAATCAATTTTCCAATCATAGCACCTATGTATTATAGTGCTTTAAAGGAGTTTTATAAAAAAATGGTAGACAAACAATTAGAAAAAGTAGTACTTGTAAAAAAATAACATTAACAACCACAATCAGTATCACAACCAGTTTTTTTCTTATTAAAAAAGAATTTTTTAATAAGAAAAAACAGTGCTAATGCCAATGCTATATAAACAAATACTTCTTGCATTTTGTTATTTTAATACTATAAAGGTAAGTAATGATGCCAAATATGCCAAAACTGTCATACCAACTAATTGTAATATTGGCCATTTCCAGCTATTAGTTTCTCGTTTTACGATAGCTAATGTACCCATACATTGCATTGCAAATGCATAAAAAATAAGCAATGACATTCCTGTAGGGAAATCAAATAACTTTTTGCCAGTATCTTGATTTATTTCAGCTGCCATACGCTCTTTAATAGTTGCTTCATCACCATCATCTTCTACACTATATATGGTTGCTAATGTTCCTACAAAAACTTCTCTTGCCGCAAAAGAAGTCAATAAAGCGATTCCAATTTTCCAATCATAACCTAAAGGTTTTATTGCAGGTTCTATAGTTTTACCGGCAATACCTATATAAGAATGTTCTAATTTATAGGATGCTATTTTTTGATCAATTTCACTTTTTGAAAATGCTTGATTACTATATTCTTTTTTTATAATTTCTGAAGCATTTTTAAATGACGAGGGACCGTTAGATGCTAAAAACCATAGTACTATTGAAATTGCTAAAATTATTTTACCTGCACCAAATACAAACGCTTTTGTTTTCTCCAATACAGTATATAAAATATTTTTGATTGAAGGCAGCTTATAATTTGGCATTTCAATGATAAAAAAACTTTTGTCTTTTACTTTTAATGTTTTGTTTAACAAATAACCTGACGCTATAGCTGCTGTAAATCCGAGAAGATATAAGCTCATTAAGGTTAATCCTTGAAAACTAAAGACACCTAAAATTCTTTGATCTGGTATTACCAATGAAATGATAATAGCATAAACAGGTAATCTGGCCGAACAAGTTGTAAAAGGAGTCACTAATATAGTTACTAACCTTTCTTTCCATCCGCTGATATTTCTAGCAGCCATAATTGCAGGAATAGCACAAGCTGTCCCTGAAATTAACGGAATTACACTTTTACCACTCATACCAAAACGACGCATGATCTTATCCATTAAAAAAACA
Source organism: uncultured Flavobacteriaceae bacterium (assembly GCA_964536675.1). Lineage (GTDB taxonomy): Bacteria > Bacteroidota > Bacteroidia > Flavobacteriales > Flavobacteriaceae > Aureibaculum. The sequence continues at coordinate 6,737 of CAZHYX010000073.1, read as the reverse complement.
ACTCTACTCATATAACCTGTTTCTTCTAATACTGAAATTAGTAAAAACAACATAGCTATCTGAGGTACAAAAATTACAATTCCACCAATTCCGGGTATTATGCCTTCTGCTAATAAATTTGTAAACATTCCTTGTGGTAATTTATTTTTTACCCATTCACTTAATTGAGCAAATATGGTATCAATAAAATCCATTGGAGCACTTGTCCAATCAAAAATTGATTGAAAAATCAACATTAAAATACTCACAAAAATAACATAACCAAAAATTTTGTGTGTCAAAATTTTATCAAGCTTAAAACGTAAATCTGTAGCTTTTTCAGTATCTATTTTATATGTTTTTTTGAGAATGTTATTTATATATTGATAACGCAAAATAGTTTCTCTATTCTGCATTTTTTTTAATTTAGTAATATCCTCTCTAAAAGTATCAATACGTTCTTGTAAGTTTTCATTAATGGTTAAGAAGTTATGATGTAGCGTAATCAACAACCAAGATTTATAAAGTGATATTCCTTGAAAGCTACTCTTTACTTTCTTAAAAAAATCAGCATCAATTCTATATGCAATATCCGCAATAGCTGAAGTATTAACTTCTTTATAATTTAAAATTGCTTTTTTAAGCTTGTCAATTCCTATATTCTTACGGGCGCTTATCAGTAAAACCTCAGACTTCAATTCTTTTTTTAGCAATTCTATATCTAAAGAAATTCCTTTTCTTTGCATCTGATCAGCCATATTTATAACCAAAATAGTAGGAATCTCTAAATCTTTAATTTGGGAGAATAAAAACAGGTTTCGTTTTAAATTTTCAACATCAGCAACAACAACAACAACATCTGGGTATTCATTGGCAGGATTTAATAGTGATTGTAATACAATATTTTCGTCTAAACTGGTAGGGTTAATACTATAAGTACCGGGAAGGTCAACAATAATAGCATTTGTTGTATCATTTAATTTAGCGGGACCACTTTTTTTTTCAACGGTAACTCCCGGGTAATTACTTACTTTTTGATTTAAACCTGTAAGCTGATTAAAAAGTGATGATTTACCAGTATTAGGATTACCAACTAAAGCTACTTTTATGACTTCAGTACGTCGCATAAATTTTCACTTTTGGTAATTTCGATAAGCTCTGCTGTTTCTTTACGGATAGCTAAATGACTACCATTTACTCTAATATATAACGGGTCTTGTAAAGGTGCCACCTGTATCAGTTCTACTTCCTTACCTGGTAAACATCCCATTTCTAATAATTTTAATGGTACGTTTTCAAACGAAACATCTTGTATTATTCCTTTTTCTCCAACCGATAAGTTTGCTAAAGTTGTATTCAATTTTTATTTAGATTGACTATAGATACTGCGCAAAAATACAGCTTTTTTTCATAAAAAGAATTACTGTTGTCCGGTAAAAATCTGCTTTAGTACTTCAAAGCTATATATAATACCAACTTTAATAATGGAATGAGCGTTTTTAGAAAAGATATAACTTGTTTTCTCATTTTCTCATTTTACTCAAAATGTTATTCTTTAAAGCTTTGTTTATTAGTTAGTTAAAATCAAATTTTCTGTCTTACGTCTAACAGCAAAGCGGTCTTATATCTTTTCTAGGACAATACTAAAAAAGAATATGATAAAAATCATTTATCATATTCTTTTTTTAGAATTTTAATATCTTCTTGTATTCTTACAATATCTTCTTTATCTGTACCATCATAAAAACCTCTTATTTGCCTTTTTTTATCAATCAAGATAAATTGTTCAGTATGGATAAAATCTTGTGCTCCTCCATCGCCATCATCTAATACAGCAAAATAAGATTTACGTGCCAGTTCATAAATATGCTTTTTATCACCAGTAACTAAATTCCATTTTGTATCAATAACTCCTTTTTTATCTGCATAAGCTCTTAAAATAGGAACACTGTCGATTATAGGTGTAACCGAATGCGACAGAAACATAATTGTTGTATCATTTTTAAAAAACTCTTGTAAATCTGCCATATTTGTTGTCATTATAGGACAAATAGTTTGACATCTGGTAAAAAAGAAATCAGCTACATAAATTTTTTCATCATAATTATATTGTGTTATCGTATCTCCGTTTTGATTAATCAATGTAAAATCTCCTACTTTATGATTAGAACGAATATGTTTTACCGAAGAATCTACCAATTTAGGGTTTACATCTGCTGGATTATAAACAGGTAATTTTTTTTTAGGGCTCAATAAAAAATAACCAATAATAACAAAAATTGTAAATAAAATGCCAATTGTAACTATTGTAGGAATTGATTTTCTAAAAAAGGCTTTTTCCATTTATTTTTATATATTTGTAGTCTTCGAGGCTATGAACCCCTATTAAGACACAAAGCTATTGTTTATGAAGAAGTTTCTACTATTAATTCTATTTATCTTTTCGACGATTCTATATGCTCAAGATGAATTGGTTATTTATGACTCTTATCTTCATGAATTAATTACGGTTACCGGAGAAAAATCTATTCTAAATTTTGACTCTGAAAATATTTCTCAACGTAAAACTATAGTAGAAAAAATTACATCAAATACTTATTACGACCCAAGTTTTGTAAAAACTGCTATGATATTACACATGCTTCGTTATAAATTAGGTGATGAAGATTATAATAAAGGTATTAACACTTATTTATTTGAATTGAATCAGTCTAACCAAAAGGCAACGGTGAGAAGTTTTAAAGAAAGTTTAGAAAATCAAACTGATGTCGATTTATCTGATTTTTTTAATGATTGGTTTGTGGGTAAAGGGTTTCCTTCCTACGAAATTAGTTGGTTTCAAAATAAAAAAAATAATACTATCAACATTACTGCCAAGCAAAATCAGTCAAACTCTTCAGTTTCATTTTTTGAAATGCCGGTACCTGTTAAAGTTAGTAGTGAAGATGGTGAGTCACAAATTATACGATTAGAGCTAAGTGAGAATAAACAAAACTTTACAGGTTCTATTCCCTTTAATATTAATATTGTCGAAATAGACCCCGAATATCAACTTATCAGTAAAAATAATATTGTAAGAACTGGTATTGATCAAGAAGTGTTAAACACAACCATTTCATTATATCCTAATCCGGTAAAAAACAGTTTGAATATTCAAAATTCTAGTGAAGCTCAAGTTGAAAAGGTTTCTATTTATAATATGTTAGGTAAGCTAGTCCTTCAAGAAACTAGCCCTATTGCAGCAATCAACTTAAAGCCCTTATCATTTGGAATTCATTTGGTAAAAATAGAGACTACTCAAGGTACGCTACATAAAACTATCTTAAAAGAGCAATAGAATACAATTCAATTTTTAACAAAGATTTTAAGATTACTAACTCACCATATTTGGTTATTAAACCTTACATTTGTGCGTTTTTAGATTTACATAAAGAATGGACATATTTATTAAGGTATCACAATTTATTTTAAGCTTATCACTATTAATTGTTTTACATGAGCTAGGACATTTTATTCCTGCAAAATTATTCAAAACCAAAGTCGAGAAGTTTTATTTGTTTTTTGATTACAAATTTTCTCTATTCAAAAAGAAAATAGGAGAAACCACTTACGGTATTGGTTGGATTCCACTTGGTGGATATGTTAAGATTGCAGGGATGATTGATGAAAGTATGGATACTGAGCAAATGAAACAAGAACCAAAACCTTGGGAATTTCGTTCAAAACCAGCATGGCAACGCTTAATTATTATGTTAGGTGGTGTTACCGTTAACTTTTTATTGGGAATTTTTATTTACATCATGATATTGAGTGTTTGGGGTGAAGACTATGTTTCAATAACAGATGTGAAACATGGTTTTTCGATTGCTAAAGAATTTGAGCAATATGGTTTTAAAGATGGTGACAAAATCTTGAAAATTAATGGAAAAGAACCCTTTAATGTATTAGATGTAAATAAACATCTTTTTTTAAGAAGTGTTGAAACAATTGATGTTAAGCGTATTGACGGATCAACTGAAACTATAACTTTACCGGAAGATATTGGTTTGAAAATGTGGGCAGATGGAGTTATGGAGCCTTTTATACCAAGAATTCCAGCGATATTGGATAGTATTTTTCCAGATTCTCCAGCTATGAATGCTAAATTATTAGAAGGAGATAAAATTATTGGAGTAAACAATAAAACAATTTCTTTTTGGGATGAATTTACAAGCGTCATCAAAAATAATACCGAAAAAAAAGAAATGAGTATTACTGTTTTAAGAAATGATATTAAAGATACTATTTATGTTGCTCCAAGTCAAGAAGGCACCATAGGTGTACAAGTAAAGAGCTCATTAGCTGATCAATTAAAAATTAACCATAAAGATTATACTTTTATGGAAAGTATTCCTAAAGGAACATCTAGTGCCTATTGGACATTACGAGACTATGTTGCACAGTTCAAATATGTATTTACTAAAAAAGGTGCCACAAGTCTTGGTGGTTTTGGTACTATTCTAAGTATTTTTCCTACTACATGGGATTGGCAACGTTTTTGGAGTTTAACTGCATTCTTATCCATTATGTTAGCCTTTATGAACTTATTACCAATACCTGCTTTAGATGGAGGTCATGTGGTGTTTACTCTATATGAAATGATCTCGGGTAGAAAACCAAGTGATAAGTTCTTAGAATACGCACAAGTTGCAGGATTTATATTTCTGATAACATTGTTATTATATGCCAATGGAAATGATGTATATAAATGGATAACTGGTAAATTCTAAATCGACAAATCATTATAACAAAAAATGTCAAGCAACAACTGCTTGACATTTTTTATTTGTATATCAACATAATAAGGTTAAATATCATTTTTTAGATTGGGTTACTAAAAAATCTTTTAAGTAAAAAGGCTCAAAATAAGCGACATCTTCGATGTCGTTTTTTTTGTATTTAACATAAGATAATTTTGCCATTTGTTTTGCTGAAGGAAAATAATCGTTCAAGAAAATAGCATTTTTATGATTGATTATACTTTTACATTTATCAGCACCATCGCCTAAAAAATAAGCTTTTCCTTTACTTAAGTATAATGAAAAAGAATTTGAATCAATAATTTCGGCTTTAACTTCTCTAATTTGATTGTAGTCACTATCAAAAACTGCACTATACACTTCCATTCTTCTGGCATCTATAAGCGGAATAATAACTGCATCGTTTTTAACACTTATAGTATTGGTCAAAGAAGCCAATGTAGACACAGAAATCAATGGCTTATCTAACGAAAGGCACAATCCCTTTGCTGCTGAAACACCTATTCGTAAGCCTGTATAAGAACCGGGACCTTTACTAACTGCTATTGCATCTATATCAGAAAATAATTTATTTGCTGATTTTAAAACTTCTTCAATAAAAACATGTAAATTTTCACTATGCGAATAATTACCGTCGTTCAGTTCTTTAAGAATTAATAATTCACCATTATTTGAGAGGCTTACGGAACAATTCTTTGTAGCAGTTTCTATGTTTAGAATTAAAGACAATATCAATATTTTAATGGTAAAGATACATTGTATTCTATAAAAAAACCATCCTCCTAATAGGTGAATGGTTTTAAATATCACATCTATATAAGTTTTTACATTCCTGGTAGGTTTTGAACTTTTTCAAAACTTTCTGGCACCGTCATATCAAATTTTGAATCAGCTACTTTTTCATTTCTAATTTCAGTTGTCTCAATTTTTATAGTCATATCTGTACCCATTTGATTTGTTTTAATTTCCATAAATAATGGAAACCCTTTTAGTTTATTACCAAATGCTGTACTCTTTTTGGTAGAAATATTTAATTTTTCTGTAACAAAAACAAGCATTTCAACATCAACTCCGTCTTTATTTAAAATTACGTCATACCTTTTACATTCGTAACCTAGAAAAATTTTCACTTCGTTTGTTTCTTTTACAGAAACATTATTTAACTCATCTTCAGAAAGCTCTATGCTTTTTGTCAAATACTTTTTTCCCATCATAGGGCTATTCAATAGTACTAGCATTTCTTTTTTATCATTATCAATAATAGCTATAGATTCTCCTATCATAGCATTCGACAATTCGGAACGTGATTTTCCCCCTTTAAAATAGGTTGTAGTTACCATTTCTCCCATCGCTGCTAAATGTGCATTCATTTGCTCATTTAAGGTACTTATTGTTTGCTTTTGAATTACAACACCTTCAGTAATTTTCTCTTGTGAGAATACATGTAAGCTAATTGATACTAAAAACAATAAGGCAATCTTTTTCATATTTTATTTAATTTTTATAATTCTAATAAACCGTTTGTTTTTCTAACCCCTTCAGCACTCTCATGCATTTTAGCTTTTTCAGCATCTGTAAGGTCTATCTCAACAATTTTTTCAATTCCATTTCGACCCAAAATTACAGGTACACCAATTGAAATATCACTTAAATCATATTCTCCTTCCAAAAATGTAGAACAAGGAAACATTTTTTTCTGATCGCAAGCAATGGCCTGTACTAAGCCAGAAACAGCAGCTCCGGGGGCATACCATGCAGAAGTACCTAATAATTTTGTCAATGTTGCTCCACCAACTTTAGTATCTTCAGCAACTTGAATCAATCTATCATCTGATAAAAACTTAGAAACAGGTATACTATTTCTTGTTGCCATACGTGTTAAAGGAATCATTCCCTTATCAGAATGCCCGCCAATAACCATACCATCAACATCTGAAATTGGAGACCCTAAGGCTTCAG
>CAZHYX010000072.1:0-11443 GCA_964536675.1 uncultured Flavobacteriaceae bacterium | reverse complement strand
GTAACACAGGTTTAAATACAGGAGGAATGGGGGCTATATCACCAGTACCTTTTGCTGATACTACTTTCCTTAAAAAAGTTGAAGAACGGATTATCAAACCAACCATAAATGGCTTACAAAAGGATAATATAGATTACCAAGGCTTTATATTTATAGGATTGATAAAAGTAAACAATGAACCCTTAGTTATTGAATATAATGTGCGTTTGGGTGATCCTGAAACAGAAGTTATTATTCCGAGACTAAAAACCGATTTATTAGACATTTTTATAGCTACTGCTGAACAAAAATTAGACACCATTGACATTAAATTTGATAACCGATTTGTAGCTACCGTGATGCTAGTCTCTGGCGGTTACCCGGAAGCTTATCAAAAAGGAAAAGAAATTATAGGAATAGATGAGGTAAAAGATTCTATTGTTTTTCAAGCAGGAACTATAGAAAAAGACAATAAGATCGTTTCTAATGGCGGACGAGTGTTAGCGGTTACATCGTATGGAGAAACATTTGAAGAAGCTTTACAGCAATCCTACAACAGTATAGAAAGGATTAAATTTGAAGACATGTATTATCGTAAAGATATTGGGTTTGATTTATTATAACAACTCTAAAACTCTGGAAGGGTTTAAAACCCTTCCAGAGTTAATTTGAGATAGGAATGAAAAAAATACTAATAGCACCTTTAAACTGGGGATTGGGGCACGCAACACGTTGTATTCCCATAATAAAAGCGTTAATTGCTACTAATTTTGAACCCATTCTAGCCAGTGATGGAGATGCTTTAGTATTACTTCAAAAAGAATTTCCACAACTTACATCTTATCAATTACCGAGTTATAATATCAATTATACAAAAGGAAAAAACCTTAAATACAAACTATTTTTAAGTACACCTAAAATATTAAAAGCAGTAAAACAAGAAAAAAAAGGAATCGATAAAATTGTTGCTAAAGAAAATATTTCGGGTATTATATCTGATAATCGTTTCGGTGTAAGAAGCACTAAAATTCCTTCAGTATATATTACACATCAGTTAAATGTATTATCAGGTAATACAACTTCAATTACTTCAAAACTACATCAGAAGATTATTTTAAAATTTAATGAATGTTGGGTGCCTGACACGACGGGTGAATCCAATCTTTCAGGTGAACTTTCAAGTGTAAAGAATAAAAAATTAAAAATTAAATTTATAGGTGCATTAAGCCGATTTAATAAACAATCAGTAATTAAAAAATACGATTTACTCATTGTTTTATCGGCCCCTGAACCTCAACGATCACTATTGGAGGAAAAGTTACTAGTTCAATTAAAAGAAACCAATGAAAAAGTACTATTAGTAAGAGGTGTTATTAATAAAGAAGAATTACTATCAGTTAATAGCAATATTACAATTACAAATTATATGCTTTCAGGGCAATTACAACAAGCAATTAATGAAAGCGAAATAATTTTAGCAAGATCAGGGTATTCTACAATTATGGATTTATCCAAATTAGAAAAAAAAGCTTTTTTTATACCAACTCCCGGGCAATTTGAACAAGAATATCTAGCCTGTAGAATGGATGCACTAAATATTGCTCCGTTTGCACATCAAGATAATTTTAAATTGAAGCTATTAGATAGTATTAAAAACTATAAAGGATTTGAAAATACTGTAAATAAAGACTTTGATTCAGGTTTATTTAGTGTTTTCTCTTAATCTACCTTTTCTAAGGTAAATGAAAATGTAGAACCCTTACCTTTTTCACTTTCAACAAATACTTCTTGTTGATGCGCTTCAAGAATATGTTTTACAATTGAAAGACCTAAACCTGATCCGCCTTGTTCTCTAGATCTACTTTGATCAACTCTAAAAAAACGCTCAAATAACCTTGGTAAGTGTTGCTCTTCAATACCTTCGCCATCATCTGTAATGTTTATGATAAACTGTTTAGCTGAATGATTTTTTACGCTTACAATTGTGCTACCACTTTGTTTACCATATTTAATAGAGTTTTCTATTAAGTTAATCAATATTTGTTCAATACGTTCTACATCACCTTTAACTAAAATTGGGGCATCATATTTTTTATCAAAAGTCAACAAAATAGTTCTCTTTTTAGCCTTCATTTCTAATAGATCAAAAACACTTTGAATTAAGCCAACAATATTAAATATTTCAAATTTCGGATTTAAATTACCTACCTCAAATTTAGAAATCATGTCTAAATCTTTAACAATACTAATTAAACGGTCAACACCTTTATTGGCTCTATTTAGGTATTTATCTCTAATAGTTTTATCATTAATAGCACCATCAATCAAGGTTAATAAATAACCTTGTACGGTAAATAATGGGGTTTTTAATTCATGCGAAACATTACCCAAGAATTCTCGACGATATTCTTCTCTAATCTGTAACATTTCTATTTCAAGACGTTTATCGTCGGCAAACCTTTTTACTTCTTCAGATAAAGTTTCCATATTAGTAGTAATACTTCTCTTTTTTAAATTGTCAATATCTAATAAAGAAACTTCATCGTATATTTTTTTAATTCTTCTATAAATAAAACGCTCAACTCTAAATTGAATCAAGAAAAAAGAAAAAAGAAAAAAGATAAGACTAAAGCTTATAGAAAAGTATAAGTTTATTTGTGTATAAAATAAATAGGAAAGTAATACTATTATTAGCAAAGAAAAAATTGCTAACACCAGAGATACTGTAAAAGCAAACTTATAAGTTTTTTTGAATTTCATTTGTTCATTTCTATTGCTTTTCAATGGTTCAAATGTAACCTTTGATGATTAAAATAATCATTTCTCTGAGTGTTTAATAATTATTTTAATCATGTTAGTTTTATCTCACTATAAACTTATAGCCAACACCTTTTATTGTTTTAAAGTAATCATCGCCAATTTTTTCTCTTAATTTTCTTATATGAACATCTATGGTTCTTCCACCAACAACAACATCACTTCCCCATACTTTTTCAAGAATTGTTTCGCGTTTAAATACTTTACCGGGCTTTGAAGCTAACAACGCTAATAATTCAAATTCCTTGCGAGGTAAAATAATTTTTTGTTTATTTTTTTGGATAAAATATTCCTCACGATTTATAATAATATCACCAACTATAATTAAATCATGAACTTCATTACTTTCTTCTTTTAAGCGCCGTAGTAATGATTTTACTTTACTAACTAACACTTTAGGTTTTACAGGTTTTGTAATATAGTCATCAGCCCCAGCATCAAAACCTGCAACCTGTGAATAATCTTCACCTCTGGCAGTAAAAAAGGCTATGATAACATCTTTAAGAGAATTAACTTCTCTAATTTTTTCACAAGCTTCAATACCATCCATTTCAGGCATCATTACGTCCAATAAAATTAGATGAGGTTGAATTTCTTTAGATTTTACTATAGCTTCAACACCATTAGTTGCTGTAAATATTTGATAACCTTCATTTACTAAATTATAGCTTACAATTTCTAAGATGTCAGGTTCGTCATCAACTAAGAGTATTTTGATGTCTTTTTTTTTCATTTAATAGGTTTATTATTCAAAAATAGTAATTAAAATACGCTTTTGTAAACTTAATAATGATTTAATGTCGCTATATTAACTTAACATTAAGTTTAATAAAATGTTAAAATGATTTTGTTTCTTTTATTATTCAATTAAATAGTATAATTTTATTGGGCGGATGTAATATGTGTTATTAAATCCATTTTACCTATGAAAAAAAGTTACTTTTTAATCTTTTCGTTATTAATAACAACTTATTTTTATGGGCAAACCGCTGATACTCCTGAGCTAAAAAAGAGCAACTCTTTTGCTAAGGCACAAGAGATTGAAAATTTTAAAATGTACCCGAACCCTGTATCAAATGGGTTTATTAGAATTAACACACTTGATAATGCCCAAAAATCAATTCAGATATTTGATATACTTGGTAAAAAAGTATTTTCTAAACTAATAATAAATGAAGAGTTGAATATTTCAAAATTAAACTCAGGAGTCTATATTCTTAAAGTTTTTGAAAACGGTAAAACGGCTACAAGGAAATTAGTTATAAAGTAAAAATTCTATTATTTAATATACCAAAGCGAGCAATGCTCGCTTTTTTTGTTAGTGAAATTTTACTTTGAAAAGCCCAAAAGGGGTATTCAAAATAATTAGTTGTCCCGATAGTTATCGGGATAATCTTGTCGTATAGCGGGGTCTAAATTAAAACTACTAGTTTGGTAAAATCGTACATTTATGATAACTACTCAAAAAAGTGTTATCTATGTTCTATAAATTTCCATAAAAAAATATTAAAATATTTCTTTATCTTTATTAAAATTAATAAAGATGAAATTTATACCATCATTAGGCGAGATAAGTCAAAAAGCGACAAATGCTTTTGTAAGGTTTCCGGTAACACTTATTTGGGCAATTATAGGAACTATATTTACTATTTGGTATGTAGATGCCGATATTCCTAGAGATGAGCAGACACCGTACACTAAAGTAATTTTAATAACTATTTTAGGTGTAAGCTGGCTGATTGCAACACGATTTTTAATCAATTATTTTACTGAAGTAAAACATCAATCTAAACAATGGCTTATCGTTATACCATTACTCTTTTTAGGATGGTATTATTGGTATTTACCAAATGACAATAACACATTTGATAATGAAGTTTATAGTTATAAAACGGCCCTATATTTTATTGCTGGTCATTTATTTGTCTTTTTTAGTCCGTTTTTACTCACATGGAATAAAAATGCGTATTGGAATTATCTCATAACCATTTTTATAGCCATAGCACGTAGCTTGCTGTTTTCATTAGTATTATATCTAGGATTGACCTTAGCTTTACTAGCTTTAAAATATCTCTTTAAAATAGACTTTGATGATGAGATATACTTTAAGCTTTTTATTTTAAGTCTTGGTATTATAAACACATGGATCTTCCTTGCTGATTTCCCTAAAAAGATACACGACAACTTAACCATTAATTATTCTAAAGCATTAGAGGTTTTTGTAAAATATATTCTGATTCCACTTTCAGTATTATACCTAATAATACTATATGCTTATAGTTTAAAAATACTCATCAATTGGAATCTCCCAAAAGGATGGGTATCCTATTTAGTAATCGCATTATCGTTTAGGATTTATCATTCATATACTCATCAATCCGATTAAGAAAACAATAGAGTCAAGAGCCATTAAACGTTTTTATCCATGGTTTTATATCTTATTATTACCGATGATATTATTATTATTTACTGCAATTTATAAACGTATCTCAGAATATGGATTCACAGAAAATAGATATTTCGTGTTGGTAATTGCCTGTTGGATCTTAGCAATGACGCTCTATATTTTAGTTAGTAAACGAAAACAATTGCGTTATTTCCCAATGATATTGACTATTATTTCGTTACTGGCTTCTTTCGGATTTTGGGGAGCATTTTCTGTATCAGAAAGAAGTCAGGTAAAACAGTTTTCAAGATTATTTGCTGAGATTAAAGCGAAAGATTTTAAAATAACCCGAGATGAAGATGATCAGTTTCGTTCAATTATAAGATACTTATCAAAACGGAATGCTATAAATAAAACAACACCTTTATTTGGTTTTAACCCCGAAGAAACCTATAAAGATATTTCTGATTGGACCATGGCATCTAAACTGTCTGACACCTTAAAGATTGAGGTGATTTATGATAAGAATGATATTGAAAGAAATAGGAATGGCTATTTTGGTATTGGAGACTTAAACACTGTTTATGATATTAGCGGTTATGATTATTTAAAACAAATGAACTTTTATGAGATAGATACACTGGTAAGAAAATCGTTACATGATAGCATTAAAGGATATACTATGTATTTAAACTTTAAAGAATCTTCTTTTAACATACTTAAAGACAGTATTGATATACATAAAATCAATTTAAATCCGCTAATTATTAAGTTGATAAACAAACAAGATAGATATGATATTCCGCCATCATTGTTAACAGTAAAACAAGAGTTTGATGATATAAATATCAAACTTATTTTTCAAAGTATGTATATTAATAATGAAAAAGATAGTTTGCCTAGAATTAATAATGCTAGTGCTTACATTTTTTTAAAATTGAAAGAAAATGCTCAACAAGATTAACATAGAAAATATATTGTTTTTAGATATAGAGACGGTTCCTGAGACAGAAAATTTTTCAGGGTTATCTGGAGAAATGCAAGAGTTGTATGCTCAAAAAACACAATACCAACGTAAAGATGAGCAAACACCTGAAGAATTTTATGAGAGAGCAGGTATCTGGGCAGAATTTGGAAAAATAATCTGTATTTCTGTCGGATTTTTTGTAACGGTTGATAACAAACGAAATTTTAGAGTAAAATCTTTTTTAGGAGATGAAATACAATTATTAGAAGCATTTAAAAAGTTATTGGAAAACCATTTTAATAAATCAAATCAGTTATTATGTGCTCATAACGGTAAAGAATTTGACTTTCCTTACATCGCAAGACGAATGATAATTAATAAAATTACCTTACCTGAAAAATTGAATCTATTCGGTAAAAAACCTTGGGAAGTAGCACATTTAGACACTTTAGAATTATGGAAATTTGGCGACTACAAGCATTACACTTCCTTAAAACTATTGGCAAATATTTTAGGAGTTCCTTCTCCTAAACAAGATATTGACGGTAGTGACGTTGCCCGAGTGTATTATGAAGAAAATGATTTAGAAAAAATTGTAAAATACTGTGAGAGAGATACCATTGCTGTGGCACAATTATTATTGAGGTATAACAATTTAGATATTTTGCAAGATGATGAGGTAACTTATGTTTAATCCCATCCCTAATCCTTTTGGGGAGGTTAGGAGGAGATTATTCCAACTTTATGGAAAGCTCTAACCAGCGCTCTTCTTTAGTTTCGATAACAGCAATAATTTTTTGTAATTTTTGTGAATTTTCAGCTATTTCTTTTGAAGCAACCTCATCATTTTCAAATAATTTTTCAATAGCAGATTTTTCTTTTCCTAGTTTTGTAATGTCTTTTTCTAATTGCTGAAATTCATTTTGTTCATTATAAGATAATTTTCCTTTTGAAGGAGGTTTCACACGTGTGTCAATTTTCTTTTCTTTGATAACTTGTTTGTTTGGTTGAGAGTCTTCATAACTCCTATAATCTGAATAATTACCAGGAAAACCGTTGATATTTCCTTTATGGTCTAGTATAAACAAATGGTCAATAACTTTATCCATAAAGTATCTATCATGTGAAACTACTAGTAGATTACCAGGATAATCGAGTAAAAAATTCTCTAAGACATTCAGTGTTAAAATATCGAGATCATTGGTTGGTTCATCTAATATCAAAAAATTCGGATTCTGAATTAAAACTGTACACAAATACAAACGTTTTAACTCACCGCCTGAGAGTTTTTCAACAAAATCATATTGCTTTTTTCTATCGAATAAAAAGCGTTCTAATAAATGTCCTGCCGAAATTTTTTGTCCTTTAGCGAGTGGAATATATTCGCCAAATTCTTTAATCACTTCAATTACTTTTTGCCCTTTTTTTATATTGATTCCACTTTGAGTATAATAGCCAAATTTAACAGTTTCGCCAATAATTACTTTCCCTGAATCGGTAGATATTTTCTCAGTAATAATATTTAAAAAAGAAGATTTACCAGTAGCATTTTTACCAATAATACCAATACGTTCACCACGTTTAAAAACATAATCGAATTTGTTTAAAACGACCTTATCACCAAATGCTTTTGACACATTGTGCATCTCAACTATTTTACTTCCTAAGCGCTCCATATTAATTTGAAGTTGCACCTTATGATTGTTTCTTCGTTGATGTGCTTTTTCTTTTATTTGGTAAAAATCGTCAATTCTAGATTTTGATTTTGTGGTACGGGCTTTGGGCTGGCGACGCATCCAATCTAACTCCTTTTTAAAGAGGTTTTTGGCTTTATTAACTGTAGTTTGTTCTATAGCGAGTCTTTCTTCCTTCTTTTCTAAATAATAAGAGTAATTACCTTTATAGGTATGTAATTTACCTTGATCTAGTTCTACAATTTCATTACATACACGCTCTAAAAAATAGCGATCATGTGTAACCATAAAAAGAGTAATCTTTTCCTTTTTAAAGTAATTTTCTAGCCATTCAATCATTTCTAAATCTAAATGGTTTGTTGGCTCATCCAAAATTAACAGATCAGGTTTATTAATTAAAATGATAGCTAATGAAAGTCTTTTGCGTTGACCGCCTGAAAGATTGGCAATCTTTATAGTTAGATTATCTAATTTTAACTTAAAAAGTATTTGTTTGTACTGAGTCTCAAAATCCCAAGCATGGTGTTGTTCCATTAAATCAAATGCTTTTTGATAGGCTTCTTCATTTTCAGGATTTTTCAATGCATTTTCATATTGTTGAACAATTTTTAGTGTTTTATTATCTGAACTAAAAATAGCCTCTTCAATAGTTTCTTGAGGATTTAAATTATCTGTTTGAGCCAAATAAGCAATATGGATTCCTTTTCTGGAAACTATTTGACCAGAATCTGGTTGATCTAAACCGACAAGGATATTTAAAATTGACGTTTTACCTGTACCATTTTTAGCTATAAAAGCAATTTTTTGATCTTTATTGATACCAAAAGAGAGGCCTTCGAATAAAACTCGTTCTCCATACGATTTTGATATATTTTCTACAGATAAGTAATTCACTTAGTGATTTTAATTTAGTGCAAATTAACTAAAAAAAACCGAGCAAAATTCTCAATATTACTTAGTTTGAAAATTGGTATCTTTATAAAGAATTATGAATTTAACCAGAGACGAAAAACGAACATTTAGAACCTTACTTTTTAAACATCAGGATGGTGTTGCGATAACAAATATAATAACTGTTTTAGAGCATAAAAAAGTATTTAGCTTCTTAGAAAATGAAAAAGAAACTACCCTTCAAAAAATAGTTGATACGTTTTCTGAATTTCATAAAGGCTATTTAAATGTTGCTTTGCGAAGTTTAGCCTCACAAGGAATATTTAATTATCAGATTGATATTGATGAAATTAAGATTTGTATTACACCTAAGTTTAAAAAACTTAGGAAACATATTCACTATTATAATCAGTTTGCAGTAGCTTATCAACTACATTTAAAACTACTCAAAACCAAGTTTAGAACTACTATTAAATTAGACGATAGATTAGTTATTTTATCTCAGAAATTAAAAGAATTACAACACATACATGATGGTGATAATTATTTCCATAATGACATTTTGATTCATTTAGAAGGGCTGTTATTAATTCCGGTTTTAGTGTATCTTAATTTTAACGCTGACGCGGAAGATATTAATGTTTCAAAACTAGTTGATAATAATAAGAGCATTCAGATATTTTTAGAAAACTTATCGCTTTTACAAGATGGAAAATTGACAAAAAAAGGACACTTCTTATTTGATAAAAGCTATGCTTATGGCGTAACTATTTCGTATTTACCAATATTGGCGAATATTGAAGCTTTTCTACATGAAGATTTTATGCCTTTTTTTGAAAGAGATAAAGCAGGAAACGAACAACATGTGTTTAGAATCATAAATGTTTGGGGAAGTGGTGGTTCACACAAAACATATTTTAAAAAAATAGACACAATTCTTACAGATATTTTTAATAAGCCTATAGAACAACAACCTAAAGGAATTATTGATATTGGTTGTGGTAACGGTGCTTTATTAGAGCATATTTTTAATCTGATTTGGAATGATACCAGCCGTAGAGATGATTTACATAAAAACAAACTCATTTTAATTGGTGCAGATTATAATAAAGAAGCCTTATTGAGTACTCAGCAAAATTTAAAAAAAGCGGATGTTTGGGCAGAAGTAGTTTGGGGAGATATAGGTAACCCAAAAGAAATAGATAAAAAATTACAAGAGTTGTATAATGTGAAATTGTCTGACTTGTTGAATATTCGTTCTTTTTTAGATCATAACAGACCTTTTAATCCGCCAAAAGAGAAGAGTAAATTTTTGCATAGTTCAACAGGTGCATTTGCTTCAAGAGGTAAATTTTTAAGCAATATAGATGTTGAGCAAAGTCTGGTTGAACATCTTAAAAAATGGAAGCCTTATGTTGAGAAATTCGGGCTTTTATTAATTGAATTACATACACTGAGACCTGACGTGGTAAGTGTTAATTTGGGTAAAACACCTTGTACAGCTTATGATATTACCCATGGGTTTTCAGATCAATATATTGTTGAGATAGCCGTTTTTAATAAAGCTGTAGAAAGAGCAGGATTAAAAATTGATAAAAATTATTATTATAAATTCCCAAACTCTGAACTGTCAACGGTTAGTATTAATTTGATTTCTTAGTTTTACCAAATAATGTTCTTTTAGGTTTTTTAGCATTAGATTGAGATCTTTTTCACGCCTATTCAATAAGTAGATGCTACCCTCATTCATTTCTTTTCATTCTGTAAACTTATTTCATTATTCTTTTCAATTATTTTATTTAATAGATTACAAGTGTATTTTAAAAACTCTTTATCTCTAATTCCGTAACCATCTAGTCCTATTAATTTAACACTATTCGGTTCTCCTGTTTCTAATTTAAGAAAAAACAATGTGTAACCTTTACCTTTTCTTGTAAATCGCAGCTCATTTTCTTCACGATGTATGGCGTATTTACTAAGTATGTCAGCATATGGAGAATCTCTTATCAAAAGATAGTTTTCAACAGTTAAACATTTACTGTTTTCAATATCTTCCTTTATGTTTTTATTTCCAGAAATCACAAGGTATCCGAAAAGGATTAGTACTATTAAAATTATAATTATGACTATTTTCATACGATATATGTTTTTATTGAGAAGCTTATTCAGCTACCTATTTTAACAAACGTCTTTGCGAATATTTTCCTAAGAAAACCTGTGGCAATCTCTATCTTATTTTCTACAAAACATACTTGAGATAACCATGTAGCTCTTTCAGGCTCCTCGTTATGACATTAAATTATTTAGTCACAATCAACTTGAAATAAGGGTTTTTCTTTTACTTTATAGTCCACCGATTTTGAGGCGTATTCTGTTAATTTTTTATAAGCATAAATAATAGACATATTATGAAATGAGTTATCAGATTCAATATATTCTTCACCTTCAACATAATGTTCAGTATTAATAAAGGCATTTTTTTCTTTATTAAATACGTGGTGTTCATGTATATCTTGTCCTTCTTCTTCACTATCCATGCTACCAAACATATTATAAAATGGGTTGAGATAGATAGTATCGTTATCCATTTCCTTTTTAATTATGCTTTTTATAAATTCAATCTCTTCATCGTCTTCCTTAAAAGAATTCCGTTTTGAATCGCCATCATCAAGATACAGCGTATCCTCTTTGAATGTAGCAAAAAACGGA
>CAZHYX010000071.1:0-11556 GCA_964536675.1 uncultured Flavobacteriaceae bacterium | reverse complement strand
TGTAAAAAATAGTTCAATCTAATTATTGCGACATCTCAAAATTAAAATGGTATAAGAGACAGTTTAGCAAAAATAAAATAACCGCCCCGTCTTTTTACTAAGGCAAAAATCCACCCCTCCTTGAAAAAAGGAGGGGAGTTAGCATATATTCAAAAAAATAGTAAAAGGTAAATTTGTTTTAGAATGAAAACTCCTTCCCTGAAAAGGGAAGGTGGTTTTAACGAAGTTAAAGACGGAAGGGTTTCATTTCATAACTTAACTTAATGACATTGGTTCCGGGTACAGGGTGGAATTTATAGGTTAAACCTTTATGATTATTTTTCGTTTATAAAGCACATACCCCAACAATAAATAGATCCCTACAACTGTAAATGCATATAACATTGAAGCCAGTTTATCACTAGAAATAACACTTGTATAAAATGTATGGTATAACCAATTATGAATACTTTGCGTATCATTAACCTTTGTTAAGTAAAATGTTTTAGAAATAAAACTTGATAAAAAGAAAATAGTGATCGCGTTCATACCAACATATTTAAATATAGTACCAAATTTTATTTTTTTAACATCGGTTATATAATGGACAAGACCAAGAATTAGAGTAGCCCATCCACTAGTTACCAATACAAAACTACTAGACCATATCGCTTTGTTTATTGGAAACCATTTACTCCAAATTGTACCAATAAGAATCATTAGTACTCCTAAAAAACTTAATACAACTAGCTTATTATTTTTATAATGACCTAAAATTTTACCAATTAATATTCCTGAAATGACTGTTACAATTGCTGGCAGTGTACTTAATAAGCCTTCAGGATCATAATCGGCTTTCCAAGTATGATTACCAAGAATTTTAACATCTAAATAATTAGCCCAATTGTTTGGCGCTCTATCAAATGTAGGCTGCTCTCCATTTAAAGGAATATAACCTAACCATAACCAATAACCTATTAAAATTGTAATACCTATCGACAATAGAGCTTTCCAATTAAAATTTAAGTTCAATATAGCAGCTATTAAAAATACCACTCCTATTCTTTGCAATACTCCGGGAATTCTCAACTCACTAAATGGTTTAAAAAAAGGAACATAAGGTAAAAACCATCCTAAGAATAATCCTAATCCTATAATTTTTAAACTTCTTATAATTACCTTTTTATACGTCTTTACATTGTTGGATTTATTTTTATAAGCAAAAGAAATAGATATCCCAACAATAAATAAAAAGAAAGGAAATATTAAATCTGTAGGTGTATAACCATACCATTCTGCATGTAATAACGGAGCATATACATGACTCCAAGTACCCGGCGTGTTTACCAAGATCATGGCAACAATAGTCATCCCTCTTAAAATATCAACAGATTCAATTCTTTGAGCCATGAGTCTATTCTATTACTTTTTTAAGCCAAGTTTATGCCCTGCAATAGCATAATATAAAATAAAGATATAACAAGGTAATAAAATCCAATACCCTGATGTTGCAGCTTCTGCAGTAGCAGAAACTTCTGTTAATCCTTGAGAAATTAAATTAGCCTTTTTACTATCAACTAAGCTTCCGTATAACAGCGGTATAATAGCACCCCCTGCAATTGCCATTATTAATAAGGCAGAAGCTGTTTTGGTAAATTTACCCAACCCTTCTAAGGTCAATGGCCATACAGCAGGCCAAACTAGTGCATTGGCAATACCTAATGCAGCAACAAATAAAACAGATGTAAAACCTGTAGTAAATACAATACAAAAGGTGAGTACAATACCCAGTATTGCACTTATTCTTAAAGCAAGTGCCTGACTAATATATTTTGGAATTAAAAATACACCCAATGCGTATGTTGCTACCATTGCCATCAGTGTAAACATTGTAAAGAATTTTGCTTTTTCAGCAGGTATATCAAGAGAAATACCATAAGCTATAATTGTATCACCGGCAATAACTTCTGCACCAACATACACAAATAGTGTTAAAACACCTAACCATAAATGTGGGAATTGGAAAATGCTTGTCTTGGCAGTTTCTCCTTCTTTGGTTTCTTCCATAGGTTCTGCTTCCACATGTGGTAAAGGTGCTTTTCGAATTAATATTCCTAAAACAAATAAAACTATTGCCATCACTATATATGGTGTAACAACGCTATCAGCCATAGTATCTAATAATTGTGATTTTTCTATATCACTTACTATGCTTAATTTTTCTTTAATTCCGTCAATACCAGATAACAAAATTGCTCCGAAAATAAGAGAACCTAATGCTCCTGCAACCTTATTAGCAATTCCCATAATAGCAATACGCTTTGCTGCACTTTCTATAGGCCCTAAAATTGTAATATACGGATTGGAAGCTGTTTGTAACAATGTCATGCCCATACCTTGAATAAAAATACCTGATAAAAATACCCAATATGTTCGCGCTCCAGCAGCAGGTATAAAAACCAATGCCCCAATTGCCATAACAATTAAACCTAATGACATTCCTTTTCTATAACCAATCTTTTCAATAATATAAGATGCCGGCAATGCCATCACAACAAAAGAAATATAGGATGCTGATGCCACTAAATAAGATTGAGTATCAGTTAATTCATTGATAGTTTTCATAAACGGAATTAAGGCTCCGTTAATCCATGTTACAAAACCGAAAATAAAAAAAAGTCCAGCAATAATAGCAATTGGAATTGTAAAGTTCTTTTTTTGAGAAATGGATTGGTCGACTTGTTGAGACATATTTTAGGTTTTAAAAGTTTTGTAATGTACTAAAATTATTAATTAATTAGCATTTCATATAATCAAAATACAATATTTGTAAATATAAATTACTTAACTTTAAAAAAAAGTTACAACTTAAAAAAATGAAAAATAAATTCTACATCTTCTTTCTTATTATTATTTCCCAA
Source organism: uncultured Flavobacteriaceae bacterium (assembly GCA_964536675.1). Taxonomy (GTDB): domain Bacteria; phylum Bacteroidota; class Bacteroidia; order Flavobacteriales; family Flavobacteriaceae; genus Aureibaculum. The sequence continues at coordinate 8,656 of CAZHYX010000071.1, read as the reverse complement.
CAAACGTATGCTCAGCATTCAATTATTCCAATTCCAGTAGAATACACATCAACTAATGAAGTTTTTATTTTTGATGATCAGATAAACATTGAGCTAAAAACAGATAATATTCAAGTTATACAATATGTTGATCAGTTTTACCATTTCTTGTCTGAAATAGGAATATCTATTTCTGATAAGTCAACCGGTAAATCAATTCATATTTCTATTAATAAAAAACCTGTTCCAGAACTTGGCAATGAAGGTTATACTCTCAATATAACCAAAAATACTATCACCCTTTCAGCAAATAAAGCTGCAGGTATTTTTAACGGAATCCAAACCTTAAAGCAATTGTTTCCAATAGAAAAAACTGATACTATAGCTATAGCAGGTTGTAGTATTAAAGATTACCCTAGATTCAAATGGAGAGGCTTAATGCTTGATGTAAGTCGTCATTTCTTTACTATTGATGAAGTAAAAGCTTATATCGACAAAATGTCACAGTATAAATTTAATGTACTGCATTGGCATTTAACCGATGATCAAGGTTGGCGTATAGAAATTAAATCATTACCGAAACTTACAGAAGTTGGAGCTTGGAGAGTAGAAAGATATGGACGTTTTGGTAAAAGTAGAACAGTACCAAAACCAAATGAAAAAGCCACTTATGGTGGTTTTTATACTCAAGAACAAATCAAAGATATTGTTCGTTATGCTCAAGACAGAAATATAACCATTGTTCCTGAAATTGACATACCGGGACATAGCATGGCAGCATTAGCAGCTTATCCCGAACTTTCAGTAAAAAAAGAACCTAAATATGTAGCACCGGGCACTAAATTTTCTGAATGGTATGGAGGTGGTAAATTTAAAATGCTTATTGAAAACACATTGAATCCAACCGATGAAAAAGTATATGAATTTATAGATAAAGTGTTTACCGAGGTTGCTCAATTATTCCCAGGAAAATATATTCATATGGGAGGAGATGAAGCTTATCATGGTTATTGGGAAGAAAACAAAGAAGTTCAAAAATTCATGAAAAAGCACAAAATAAAAGATACACATGAACTACAAAGTTATTTTGTAAAACGCGTACAAAAAATTATCAATAGCAAAGGAAAAAAAATGATTGGCTGGGATGAAATTTTAGATGGAGGTTTGGCCGATGGTGCAGCCGTAATGAGTTGGAGAGGAATGAAAGGTGGTATTGCTGCAGCTAAAATGAAACATGAAGTAGTAATGTCACCAACAACTTTTGCTTATTTAGATTATATGCAAGGAGATGAAACAGTTGAAAACAAAATTTATGCTAGCTTAAGCTTAGAAAAGTCATATACATTTGAACCAGTTCCTGATGGTATTGATTCGAAATATATTTTAGGAGGACAAGGAAATTTATGGACGGAAGCTATCCCAACATTACAGTATGCCTTTTACATGACTTACCCAAGAGCTTTTGCTATTGCAGAAACGGTATGGAGTCCGAAAGCTGCCAAAAATTGGGAGGACTTTATACAACGTACACAAGCTCATTTTGACAGATTTGATGCTTCAAATACCAATATTTCTAAAGCTGTTTATGAGCCAATTGTTCATGTTTATATAGAGAATGATACTTTAATGTGTAAACTAAAAAATTCTATCCCTAATTCAGAAATATATTATAGTATTAATAATACCTATCCTGTTCAGTTTGGTATAAAATATTCAACACCTTTTAAAATTCCTGAAGGAGATTTAAAACTAAGAGCTCAGACATTTGTAAATGGAAAAGCGATAGGACGAGAATTAATTATTGATAGAACCAATCTTAAAAAAAGAGCTGGTAAAAAACCTTTTAGTTTTTGAGGAGACCTGACAGGTCAGAAGAATGCACACAGCACTATTGCAAATTGTATTTTTTTAGCTTAACAAGACAAGTTTTGTCCATTAATGGATTAATTTCATTGATCCAGATTAAATCCTATTCTGCAAATGAAAAATCATACCATCCGCTTAAGGCGGATGATATATTTTTTTATTTTCCAAAAAACCTTCAAAGTGAGCTTTCGGTTTTTTGGAAAATAAAAAAATCCGCACTATTGTACAGATTTTTCAATTGATGTGGGCAATGAGGGATTCGAACCCCCGACCCCCTCGGTGTAAACGAGGTGCTCTGAACCAACTGAGCTAATTGCCCTTAATCGGGTTGCAAATATAAATTAGTTTTTAATTCTGACAAAGGTTTTTTTAATCAAAATAAAGAAATATTTAAATACGTCCCAAAGCCTGGTGACTGCTAGAGTTTACCTTGAGCGAAGCAGAAGGGTAGGAACGACAATTAATAGGACACTCCAAGAAAACTCTTAGGGAATGATTTTTTCAAATAAACTACCCCGAGGCAGAGCCATCGAGGTACCGTGCCTCGCCGGCAGGCGGGTTAAATGGAGTTTGCTACGCAAACATCGTTATTTCCGTCCGCCATAGGTGAGACAGGGAAATTAAACCACTTCAGCTACTACAAAAGTACTCCCTCCTATAAAAATTAAATCATTGATCTTAGCAATTGCTTTAGCATTATTTAAAGCTTCATTCACTGTTGTATAAGTCTTCCCTTTTAAGTTAAACTCAGCTGCATCATTTTGTAAAATTTCTGATTCTAACCCTCTTGGAATATTAGGCTTACAAAAATAATATTGAGCATCTTTAGGAAACATAGGTAATATGGTTTCTAAATTTTTATCATTAACCACTCCTAATACTATATGTAAATTTTCATAGTGTTCTTCTGATAGTTGTTTTAAAACATAGGTCAATCCTTCTTCGTTATGTGCGGTATCGCATATAATTTTTGGTTTGCCTTGAAGTATCTGCCAACGCCCTAACAATCCTGTATTTTTAACTATATTTTGTAATCCTTTGATAACATATTTATCAGAAATTGTAAAGCCCTTTTCTTTTAAAATATGGATAGTTTGTATAGCTGTTTTTATATTTTTTTGCTGATAAGTTCCTTGTAAATCTGTTTTATATGTATCCGTAACTTCATCTTCAGCAATGGTCAAACTAGTATTCTTTTTATCCGCTTGAGTGATAAAAACATTCAATATTTCCTCTTGTTTTTCTCCTATAACAACAGGAATATTCTCTTTTATAATTCCTGCTTTTTCAAATGCAATTTCCGCTAATGTTTCTCCTAACATTTGGATATGATCGTATCCTATATTGGTAATGACGGATACTTCTGGAGTGATAATATTTGTAGAATCTAATCTTCCGCCAAGTCCAACCTCAATAACTGCAACATCTATTTGTTGTTTGGCAAAATGTTCAAATGCCAAACCAACAGTCATCTCAAAAAATGAAAGTTGTTGTTGTTCTAAAAATGATTGATTTCTTTTTACAAAATTAATTACGTAATTCTTTCTTATTTGCTTTCCATCAACCTTGATACGTTCTCTAAAATCTTTTAAATGAGGCGAAGTATATAAACCAACTTTATAACCTGCTTCTTGTAGAATTGAGGCCAACATATGACTAGTGGAGCCTTTACCGTTTGTGCCCGCAACATGGATGCTTTTAAATTGTTGATGTGGATTGTCAAGGTGTTCAGTTAAAGCTACCGTATTAGTTAAGTCTTTTTTAAATGCTGTGTTACCTTGACGTTGATACATTGGAAGTTTAGAAAACATCCAATCTAAGGTTTCTTTATAATTCACAATAAATAAAACATGTTTTGATGTGTAAAATTATGAATATTCTGATAATAGCTTTATGACATAAAAAGTAAACTTAACATATATTCTTGAGAGCAATTGAAAGACTTTCATATCAAAGTCCCTAAACATTTCGATAAACTATGTTTACTATCTTCTAAATAAAATATATATTATTTCTCAATAATGCTCAATGTGACACTTTAATAAAACCTTATTTTTCAAAGATAAATTATTTTATATGAAATGTATAGAAACAAGATTACAATAATTTCTAATTTTACTATTGTAATAAATCAGTCTCTTATCTTTCAGTCCTAAGGCTTCGGAAGTCTTATGTCTTTACTAGAAAATAATAAATTCTACTCAAAAATTTATATTAGTTTGATAGCGTAAAGTTATAAATAATTGAACCAACTTGTTTTGTAGGTGCTTTACTATCGGAATTAAATCTGGTTTTCAGTGCAGCTTGTTTTGCTCTACTCAGCAAACAGGAAGCAGAATTTGTAGTTCCTTTAATTCCTGCTCTAGCGCTAATTACTCTACCACTTTTATCTACCGAAATACTTACCACTACTCTACCTTCTTCATTACAATCATAGGTTGGTTTTGGTTTAGAAACAGCTTTTCTATTCCCCAATCGGTAATTGCCACCACTTCCGCCTCCGCCATTTCCGTAGTAACCGCTGGCATTTGGGTCTCCATTCGGGTTTCCTTTATCTCCTGCTTGATTGTCATCTCCTTCACCTCCTGTTGCTGTACCGTCAGAGTTATTAAGCCCTCCCATCATAGCATCTAACTTTTTTTTCTTAGCGGCTTGTTCTACTTTCTTTTTTGCAATGACAGCTTTACGTTTTTTTTCAACACGTTCAGCTTCTAATTTCTTTTGCCTTTCGGCTTCTTGAATTCTTTTTTCAGCTGCTTCGGCTTTTAGTTTTGCTTCTTCTTGTTTTTTTATTCTGATGGATTCTTCAGAATCCTGAGTGATGACTTTTTCAGATGAAGCAGCTTCTGCTGCAGTTTCAGTAGGCGTTTCTTGCACCTCTTCAGGTACTTCTTCTACTTCTTGTTGTTCTTCAACTTCTTCAACCACTTCTTCTTCAGAAGAAGCAGATTTTAAAGGTTCCGTTGGTTGTGTATCTCCGCTTCCTACATCAGATGTTCCGAAATTTACAGCAATACCATATTCTTGTGGAGGATCAAAATATTTCATCCCAAAAGTAAAAATCAAAAATAGTATCAATCCCATAATAATGGTGGTCAATACTGCTGATTTCTTTTTATGTGGAGTATCTAAATAGGACAATTTTGATTGACGATTTTGATTTACAATTTAAAACTTCTAACCTTGAACCTTGTACTTCTACTTAGGTCTTACCGCTAATATTACTTTGTACTTATTTCGGTTTGCTATATCCATAATATGTACCGCTTTTTCGATAGGCACACCTTCTTCTGCTCTTAATACAATGGTAGGGTTTTCTTTATTAGCTAATAAGCTAGTTAATTTATTTTCAATATCACCTTCTTTTACCTTATCTCTATCAATATAAAAATCTAATTTTTTGGTAATACTTATGGCAATTGATTTACTATTTTCGGTTTTACCGGATGCTTTAGGTAATAAAATATCCAATGCATTTACAGTCACCAATGTAGATGTTAACATAAAAAATATCAACAATAAGAATACAATATCTGTCATTGATGACATATTGAATTCAGGACTAATTTTATTTCTACCTCTTAAGTTCATGTGTTTGATTTAATAATTCAAAGGTTTAAAAACTCGAAAGATTTAAAATTTATTAAGTCAATCTTTCAGTTCTCCTATTAAATAGGTTCATTTAACAGATCTAAAAATTCAACCGACTTGGCTTCCATTTGATATACTACTTTATTAGTACGAACCACCAAATGATTATAAGCTATATATGATATAATACCAACAATTAAACCTGCTACAGTTGTCGTCATTGCAGTATATAATCCGTCCGATAATAATTTAATATCAATTTGTCCACCTGCATTTGCTATTTCATGTATTGCAATTATCATACCGATTACTGTCCCTAAAAATCCAATCATAGGTGCAGCACCGGCAATGGTTGCCAATACACTTACATTTTTTTCTAGTTTATAAATTTCAAGTTTCCCAGCATTTTCAATGGCAGTATTAATATCTTCTAACGGTTTACCGATACGAGAAATTCCTTTTTCAATCAACCTGGCTGCAGGTGATGATGTTTGAACACATAAAATTTTAGCTGCTTCTAATTTGCCATTAGATACATAATCTTTTATCTGATTCATAAAATTTTTATCAGTTTTTGAAGCCGCTTTAATTGCTAAAAAACGTTCAAAGTAAATATACAAGGCAACGGCTAACAATACTGTTAAAATAGCAATGATAATTTGACCTCCTAATCCTCCATCCATAATTAGATTATAGATTGATAAGGTCTTCTCTTCTGATAATACTTCTTCTAAATTCTCTTGAGCAGCATCGGCTCCTTGCTGAATAGTTAGCAACATAAGTTTTCTTTAATTGGGGATGATAGTAGTTAAGTCCATTTTACATATAAAATGTTATAACGAAAATACAAGGTTAAAATTGTCTTTCAATATTTAAAAAATATACGTAAAGGTAGTTATAATGAAAATTAAAATATTGAACTCATATAAATTTTTCACTATTCGAAGTAAAAAGAGGAAATTCCTCATATAGATAAACATAATAAAACATTTTTTTTTAGTATTTTTATGGCAGCTAAATTCTTATATAGTTAAAATATGGATTACTCAAATCAGAAAAATAAAACCATCATCTTAAAATCTTCAAGAATAACTCGACAAATTAATATTGGAAATATTGTATATATCTCCTGTGATTCTTACTTAATATCCATTCACCTTATCAATCAAAAAAAGTCAGAAATATTTTCGAAACCTTTAAAAGAAATTGAAAAAGAACTATCAAATTTTCATTTTTTTAGAATTAATAGGAACGAACTCATTAATATGAAATATTTTAAATCATACCATAATAGTGCATCTAGAAAAATAACATTATCAACTGGTAAAACTTTATCCGTTTCCAGAAGAAAATGGTTAGCAATTAAAAATTATTTTTAGTTAGATTACCGCTTATCTCATATTTACAACCGTTTATCGAAAAAGCAAACCACTAAACTTTTAGTACTTGATAATTTTGTAATTTAACATAGAAATTAAAGTCACCCGCAAATTTGCTCTAATATTTTATTGTTTATGGGAGATGCTCTATTATACTTACTTAAATCTTTTTTACAAAAAGAAAATATTCACTTAAATGAAGATGAATTAAAGTTACAACTTTTAAGTCATCCGTCGTATCCAAGTTTACACTCTGTAACGGGAGTGCTTAATCATTTTGGTATTGAAAATATGGCATTGGAGGTCCCTAAAAATAGAGAAACACTATTTCAGCTACCAAATAATTTTATTTCTGTAATCATTGAGAAAAATGAATTTGTTATTGTAACTCAACACGAAAACAAGATTGAGTTACTATATGGTAACAAAGAAAAAAAGATGATCTCATTAGATAAATTCTTAGAGATGTGGAGTGGCATCATAGTAGTAATAGAAAAAGACACCTTTGAAGTACCAAATAAAAAAATAGCAAATACAACATTACTAAATAGTGTGTATGTATCTAGTACCTTAGTGGTATTAGGATTGTTTTTCTTTTTAAAACCATCTTTATTTGAGTCTTCTCACTTTATAGTATCACTAACAGGCATTTGGATTAGCTTTTTAATTATAAAACATGAGTTTGGATTTCAATCAAAAACCTTAGATAAAATCTGTACAGCAAATGAAGCGACAAACTGTGATGCGGTATTAAATTCAAAAGGGGCTTCAATCTCCAACTATTTTAAATTGAGTGATATAAGTTTACTCTACTTTATAGGGTTGACATTATCTTGGATACTTTCGGTTAACCTTTCAATCAATAATACTGCAATTATCATAGTATCATTATTAGCATTACCAATAACAATCTATTCTATTTATTATCAATACAATATTGTTAAAAAATGGTGCCCGTTATGCTTAGGTATAGTAGCTGTTCTTTGGCTACAATGTTGTACATTATTTTTTAATCAAACTTCCATTTTAAGTATGAAACTAGATATAAAAAGCAGTTTTATACTTTTTTTTAGCTTTTTAATTACAACTTCTTTATGGTTATTCATAAAACCTTTATTAAAAAAACAACAAGAATTAGAAAAATTAGAAATTGAGCATTATAAATTTAAACGGAATTTTGAACTGTTCAATGCTATTTATAGTAAAAATGAAATAATTGATACTCCACTAATCAATTCTAAAGAAATTATATTAGGTAATAAAAATGCTCCTTTAAATATACTCATAGTTACTAACCCCACTTGTTTTTATTGTAAAGAAGCACATATAGATTTAGATAAAATTTTAAATAAAAATCATAACGAGGTAAATGCTATTATCCGATTTAATGTTTCTGATGATAAAAACAATATTGCCAACCAAGTTGCCACTAGATTATTAGAAGTTTACTCAGAATCGGAAAAACGATGTAAAGAAGCTCTACATGAAGTTTATAAAAGTGATGCCGATTTAAATAAATGGTTAGATAAATGGGGAGAATGTAATAACAATGCTTTTAATGATACTTTGCAATTACAGAAAAAATGGTGTCATAAAAACAGTATCAACTTTACACCTGCCCTATATATTAATGGTAAACAATTCCCTAAAGAATATAACAGAAGTGATTTGAATTATTTTATTGAAGATTTAATTGAACAAAAAGAAAATAACCAAGTCCATACAGTAGAAAATGAATTCGTATAAAATCAAAGCCCTCTCTAATTAAAGAGAGGGCTTAGGAACAATAATCTTCTCGCGAAAGATAGACTGAAACCTTGATAGTCTCAAAATGTTCAGGG
>CAZHYX010000070.1:0-11631 GCA_964536675.1 uncultured Flavobacteriaceae bacterium | reverse complement strand
GAATTTCAACAAGCATCTCCAGAGGCAACGGCTATGTATGTAAAAACATTAGAAGTAAATAGAATTGTTGTCAATGTACGTCGTAGTAGAGGTAAAGACATTGATGCTGCTTGCGGTCAGTTGGCGAATAAGACTTCATAGCTATGTCTGTCATTGCGAGAAAATTTGTAAAATTTCTGTGGTAATCTCTTTTTATCCTTTTTCGGGTTTAATTCCCCGACGCTCTGCGTCGAGGTAATTCATTTGTAAGGTTCTAGATTCCTGTCTATATCTTTCCGATAATTGGGTGCTATTTTTAAGAGAAAAACCCTTCCGTCTTATTCTTCAAATAAGCCACCTTCCCTTTTAAGGGAAGGAGTTTATTACTGACTTCAAATTTATTCTTTATTTAATAAAACTCCCCTCTTTTTTAAATACCTACAAGGTCTGTTAGACTTTGTAGGTGCCTTATTTATGACATTCTTTCCTTTTGGGAGTCCCGAGCTGGGTGGCTTTACTCCTCCAACAAATCATTAATAGCATCTAAATTAGGGGCTAAAATAATTTCAATACGTCTGTTTTTTGCTTTGCCTGAAACAGATGAATTGCTTGCTACAGGCATATATTTACTTCTACCTGCCGCTGTAATTTGCTCTGCACTTACATTGTTATTTACTAATATACGTACGATGGCAGTAGCACGTTTTGTAGAAAGATCCCAGTTATCGGTTACTGTTCCTTTTCCGCCATAAGGCACATTATCAGTATGTCCTTCAATTAAAACATCTATATCAGGATTTTGCTTCAACACTCCTGCCAAATTAACAACAGCATTTTTGCCTTGACTACCAACTGCCCAACTACCAGAACCAAACAGCAGTTTGTTTTCCATAGATACATATACTTTTCCGTTTTTGCGCTCTACAGTCAAGCCTTTACCTTCAAAACCTTGTAAAGCGGCAGATACTGCATCTTTTAAACGTTGCATAGCTGCTTCTTTAGAAGCGATTAAACTTTCTAACTGGTCAACACGTGCTGAACGTGATTTTAATTCATCTTGTAGTTTTTGTAAACGAGCACTTTCTGAAGCTAATTTACTTTCTTTTTCCTGTAGCTGTACAAGTAATGCTCTATTCTGTTTTTCTTTTTCTGAAAGCTGTTCAGCACTCATTTCAGATAGATCATTATACTCTTTTTCTAAGGTGTTTTTTTTATTTTCTAATTGGTCTACAGCATTGGTAAGTTTTCCTTTTTCGCTAGCTAGTTTATCAATTTCTGATTGTAGCTTACGTCTACTTTCTTCTAGCTCTTTTTTCTTGTCAATTAGATCTTGATTTTCGCCAAATAAAGAAGAGTTATTATCACTCAACTTATTATATTTTTCTTCTAGTTCTGTATATACTTTTTTGGTAACACAAGAAGTAGTTAAACTTAAAGTTAAAATGATTAAAAACAGTTTTTTCATAAGAAATAAATTTAGTTTTGTTTTATTGTAATCTGGATTCCTGCCTACGCAGGAATGACAAAGTTCTCTAAATCAAAGCTTATTGATTAGAGGTTTTTTTTATCCCCTTCTTTTCGGAAAGGGTTAGGGATGGGATATTTCAACCCCAATCGGACAATGATCAGAATGTTTAGCTTCAGGTAAAATATACGCTCTTTTTAAGCGCTCTTTTAAAGGTTCAGAAGCCATACAATAGTCAATTCGCCATCCTTTATTATTATTTCTGGCATTTGCTCTATAGCTCCACCAACTATAATTATGTGGTGCTGAATTAAAATGCCTAAAAGTATCTATAAAACCACTATCAATAAACTTTCCAATCCATTCACGCTCTACAGGTAAAAATCCTGAAACTCCTTTCATTTTAGGATTATGGATATCTATTTCTTCATGACAAATATTATAATCGCCACAAATAACAAGGTTCGGAATTTTTATTCTCAAATTATTAATATACTCCTGAAATTCTGCCATATAATTGAATTTAAAATTCAATCGGGCATCATTGGTGCCTGAAGGTAAATACAAACTCATTACCGATACATCATCAAAGTCTAAGCGTAAGTTACGTCCTTCAAAATCCATTGATTCAATCCCTGTACCATATTCAACATGGTTTGGCTTAATTTTAGATAAAACCGCTACACTGCTATATCCTTTTTTCTCGGCAGAAAACCAATAATGAAAAGGATAGCCGGCTTGTTCAAAAACTTCCAACTCTAATTGCTCTTTATGTGCTTTGGTTTCTTGAATACAAATTACATCAGGATTCGCCACTTGTAGCCAGTTTATAAATCCTTTTTTGAGCGCTGCTCTAATTCCGTTAACATTGTAAGATATGATGTTCATCCCATCTCTAACTCTTCCCAAAGGGAAGAGAATTTTTAATTTCATGTTTCATATAATATTTCATTTTAAAAGTCCTTTCCTTTGGAAAGCTTGCCTTGCCGTCAGACAGGGATTTAGGATAGGATCATTTCAGGAATCTCTCCATCAACTAGTAAATCACCATCCGTTGCTTTTTTAATTTCTTCAACAGTAACTCCCGGGGCACGTTCTAATAATTTAAAACCTTTATCAGTTACTTCTAAAACTGCTAGATTAGTTACAATTTTTTTTACACAACCAACTCCTGTTAAAGGGAGTGAACATTTTTTCAGGAGTTTTGACTCACCTCGTTTATTGGTATGCATCATTGCAACAATAATGTTGTCAGCAGAAGCGACTAAATCCATTGCGCCACCCATGCCTTTTACCATTCTTCCGGGTATTTTCCAATTGGCAATATCACCATTTTGAGCAACTTCCATCGCGCCTAAAACCGTTAGTTGTACATGTTGTCCGCGAATCATAGCAAAGCTTGTTGCTGAGTCAAAAATAGAACCTCCATCTAAAACAGTTACGGTTTGTTTACCCGCATTTATCATATCGGCATCTTCTTCACCTTCATACGGAAAAGGACCCATACCTAATAAGCCATTTTCACTTTGAAATTCTATATCAATTCCTTGAGGAATATAATTGGCAACCAAGGTAGGGATGCCGATTCCTAAATTTACATACCACCCATCTCTTAGTTCTTGTGCAATTCTTTTTGCAATTTCTTGTTTCGATAAAGCCATGATTTATGATTTAGGAGTTACTGTACGTTGCTCAATTCTTTTTTCATAGTTATCACCTTGAAAAATACGCTGTACAAAAATTCCGGAAGTATGAATTTGATTAGGATCTAATTCTCCTACAGGCACTAATTCTTCAACTTCAGCAACTGTAATTTGACCTGCCATTGCCATCATAGGGTTAAAATTACGAGCGGTACCTTTATAAATTAAATTACCAGCAGTATCTCCTTTCCAAGCTTTTACAAAAGCAAATGAAGGATTGAAAGCATGTTCTAGCACATACATTTTACCATTGAATTCTCGCGTTTCTTTTCCTTCAGCTACTTCAGTTCCGTAACCAGCAGGTGTATAAAAAGCAGGAATCCCAGCACCTGTAGCTCTACAACGTTCAGCCAATGTGCCTTGTGGAATTAAATCAACTTCTAACTCGCCACTTAACATTTGACGTTCAAATTCATCATTTTCACCTACATAAGAAGAAATCATTTTTTTAATTTGACGTTTTTGTAGTAATTGACCAAGACCAAAATCATCTACTCCCGCATTATTAGAAATACAAGTTAAATTTGTTATTTCTAATTTTACCAATTGAGCAATGCTGTTTTCAGGAATACCACATAAGCCGAACCCGCCTAACATAAAGGTCATACCAGATTCAACACCTTTTAAAGCTTCTTCTACATTTTTAACAACTTTATTAATCATAAGCTAAAAATTTAAAATTCAGCATCAATATTTTCAATATTTTCATCACCATTTTCACCGTTCTCTTTTTTATATTTTTCACAATCTAATTCAATCTTTAAATTAGCAGGTTTTTGAAAGGGTTTATCACTTATTTTTAGTGACTCATCAGCATAACATTTTTTCATAAATAATGCCCAAATAGGTAGTGCCATTGATGCTCCTTGACCTCTCCCAATATCTGCAAAATGAGTTGCTCTATCTTCAGCTCCAACCCAAACACCAGTGGTTAAATTAGGCACGATGCCCATAAACCAACCATCTGATTGATTTTGTGTAGTACCTGTTTTACCCGCAATTGGATTTTTAAATTTATATGGGTAACCTGACATAATACTATCAGGATATACACCTGCAGAACTACGTAAACGTTGCCCTGAACCAGCGGTTGTAACACCTTCTAATAGGTTAAGAATAGTATAAGCAGACTCTTCATTTAAAACCTCCTTAGTTTTAGGTGTAAAATCAGCTAGAACAGTTCCGTTTTTATCTTCAATGCGAAGAATCATCATAGGTTCAACATACATGCCTTTATTAGCAAAAGTACCATAAGCACCTACCATTTCATATAGTGACAAATCAACACTGCCTAAAGCAATAGAAGGAACTTCCGGAATTTCATTTTTTATACCTAAGTTTTTAGCAAGTCTTGCTACATTTTTTGGTGTGGCCATATCTATCAATTGTGCTGTAATTACATTGGTAGAATTCGCTAAGGCATTTTTTAAAGTTTTCATTCCTCCATATTTACCACTTGAATTTTTAGGTGTCCAGTCATCAGGCATGCCATATTTTTCTTTTGGAATTGTAAAAGGCGTATTTGGTAATTCATAACAAGGCGATAGTTGTAATTGATTAATCGCAGTGGCATATACAAAAGGCTTAAAAGTTGAACCTACTTGACGTGACCCTTGTTTTACATGATCGTACTGAAAATGTTTATAATTAATACCACCAACCCAAGCTTTTACATGGCCTGTTTGTGGTTCAACAGAAAGTATACCGGCACGCATAAAATGTTTATAATATCTAATAGAATCAATTGGAGACATAATGGTATCAATATCGCCTTTCCATGAAAATATTTTCATTGCGGTTTTTGTTTCAAAAGAATTACGGATTTCTTTTTCAGAGATTCCAGCTTTTTTCATGCGTTTCCACCTAATTGAACGTTTCTTGGCAGATTCAAGAGTTCCTTTTATTTCTTTTTTTGTCAAATCATAAAAAGGGGCTGTTCTATTTTTTTTTTGCTGCATAAAAAACACACGCTGTAAATTAGACATATGTTCTTTCATTGCTTCCTCAGCATATTTTTGCATTCGAGAATCTAAAGTTACATATACCTTTAAACCATCTCTAAAAATGTCGTATTTACTACCATCTGGTTTAGGATTTTCTTTGACCCAATTTTTTAAAAATCCACGTAAATATTCTCTAAAATAAGTAGCTACACCAAAACTGGTATCTTCTTTATGAACATTTAAATTCAGCGGTAATTTCTGTAGTGAGTCTTTTACTTTTTCAGTTATAAAATCATATTTATTCATTTGACTTAGAACAACATTACGTCGCTGTTGTACTAGTTCTTCTCTTCTCAAGGGATTATAAAGTGATGAGTTTTTTAACATGCCCACAAGCATAGCTGCTTGTTCTTGAGTTAAATCTTTTGGTTCAACGCCAAAATAAATACGTGAAGCAGAACGAATACCAACGCCTTGATTTAAGAAATCGTATTTATTTAAATACATGGTAATAATTTCTTTTTTTGTGTATTGACGTTCTAAACGAATAGAAATCACATATTCTTTAAATTTTTGAAGAATTCTTTGCGCTAAATTTTTTGACCCTTCTCCATGAAATAATTGTTTAGCCAATTGCTGTGTAATAGTACTAGCGCCACCTCTACTGCCTAAAAAAGCAAATGCTCTTATTGTACCGCGAATATCAATGCCAGAATGGTTATAAAATCGCACATCCTCTGTTGCAATTAAAGCATTGATTAGATTTTCTGGGAGGTCTTTATATTTTATGGGAGACCTATTTTCTTTAAAATAACTCCCAATGGTTTTACCATCAATAGATATAACTTGTGTTGCTAAATTGTTTTCCGGGTTTTCTAATTCTTCAAAGGTTGGTAATTTGCCAAAAACTCCAAAAGAGGCTAATAGAAACATAAATATAATGACAATAATACTACCGAAGAAAAGTCTCCAAATCCATTTGGTAAATTTTTTAAAAGCTTTATTTTCTGATGATTTTTTAGTCATTATTAGTCATTTTTTCTATTTGTAATCCTACATCGGTTATGCCTTCAAGTAATATAATTCCAGTTTCATCTCCACTTTTCCGCATTGCATGTTGAACAGAAATAGTATAGGTGCCGGTTGTTGGAAAAACTACATTAGTTTTATATTCTAGCTTATTCTCTTTTAAATCGGTAAAACCATTACCTAAAAATTCACCTTTGGCATTTGTCATTTCATATTCTAAAGTGTCAACTATACTTTTGTTATCAGGAAAATCAATACCTACAATTAGATATAAGTTGCTATATTGATAATCATTATTATTTCTCAAATTAATATAAACATTATTTTTTGAGATGGTATCAATGGGGTTAAAAACAAAATTGATAATTGAATCTTTATGCCATTGCGAATTTAAAATAGGTTTATAAGCGCTAAAAACAGTTGTATTATTGCACGAAATAATACTTAATGAAATACTAATTATAATTAATAGCTTACGCATTTTTGCGGGTATTTTTCCTTCTGTTATTACGCTTTTTTCTTCCTTTGTTTTTATCAAAACGTGTTAGACTATCTTGACCGACAACATCTGTAAAAGAAACATCTTTTTCACTTTCAAAATTTAATTCAAAAGCATAAGCTTCTAAACTATCAACTTTTTTATTTTGTTTGTTAATTTCAATAATTTCGTTTACCTGATCTACATTTAGTGTAACCCATTGTATAGGATTATCTTTATAGGCATACCAAAATAATCCTTTAAAAATATCCATTTTTTGAAAAACAGCAGTTCCTTTTTCTGTTTGCAACCATGTATCGGTTTTAGGAAAACCTTTTAGGGCATCAACGTATGAGTCTAATTCATAATTTAAACAACATTTTAATTTACCACATTGCCCAGCTAATTTTTGAGGATTTAAGGATAAATGCTGATATCTTGCTGCAGATGTACTTACAGATCTAAAATCGGTCAACCAAGTTGAACAACATAATTCTCGACCGCATGAACCTATGCCACCCAAACGAGCGGCTTCTTGACGCAAACCAACCTGCTTCATTTCAATTCTAATTCTAAATGTTGAAGCCAACTCTTTAATCAACAGTCTAAAATCTACTCTTTCATCGGCTGTATAATAGAAAGTAGCTTTATTTCCATCACCTTGATATTCAACATCAGAGAGTTTCATTTTCAAACTTAAGCGGCTAATAATAAGTCTCGATTTTCGTTGCAGTTCTTGCTCATTATCTCTAGAGGCTACCCAAATGTCTATATCTTTCTGTGAAGCTTTCCTGTAAATTTGTTTTACTTCTTCACTATCAAAACCGACATTTTTTTTCCGCATTTGAACTTTAACCAATTCTCCAGTTAAAGAAATAGTACCAATATCATGTCCGGGAGAAGATTCGACAGCAATAACATCACCCATGTTAACAGGTAAGTTTTTAGTATTTTTAAAAAAATGTTTTCTTCCGTTTTTAAAACGAACTTCTACAATGTCAAATTTTGATTGCCCATTAGGCAAAGACATATTTGATAACCAATCAAAAACAGTTAGTTTATCACAGCTTGCTGTACCGCAATTGCCATTGCTTTTACATCCTTTTGGGATGCCATTAGTATCTGTAGAGCAATTATTACAGCTCATAGTATGTTATATATTTTTAAATCGAGCTTGTAAGTACTCAGACTAACTATAAGCTGATTGAAAATTCATTAATAATTTGTAAAGATAATCATTATTAGTAAAAGTAAAATTACTAAATAATTTTTTTAGAAATATTAACATTTAGAGTTATTAAATAAGCAATATTTTTATCTTTGTGATATGCTTTTTAAAGATATCATCGGTCAGGAGAACGTAAAAAAACAATTGATTCATTCAGTTGAAAATAACCGAATTCCGCATGCTCAATTATTTGTTGCTCCAAAAGGGACTGGTGCTTTACCTTTAGCCATAGCATATGCACAATATATATTGTGTAATAATTCTAATGGTGAAAATAGTACGGGAGACCATGCATGCAACTTAAAATTCGATAAGTTGGTGCATCCTGATTTACATTTTGCTTTTCCAGTTGCAACCACTAGTAGTGTAAAAAGGCATCCGGTAAGCGATTTATTTTTAGAAGAGTGGCGACATTTTATAGCTAATAACCCTTACGGGGACGTATTAGACTGGTTTCAGCAATTAGGTATTGAAAATAAACAAGGTCAGATAGGTGTTGATGAAGCAGAAGCCATTGTAAAAAAATTATCTTTAAAAGCATACGAAGGAGGTCATAAGATTCTAATTATTTGGATGGCTGAAAAAATGAATATTGCAGCATCTAATAAATTGTTAAAACTTATAGAAGAACCTCCTGAAAAGACCATTTTATTGCTGATTACCGAAAATGAAGATCAAATTATTCAAACTATTTTATCGCGTTGTCAAGTGGTAAAATTATCTCCATTAAGCGAAAATCATATTAAAAATGCTTTGGTAGAAAGAGAGCAGATTGCCGAGAATGAAGCCACTAAAATTGCACACCAAGCTGATGGTAATTGGAATAAAGCCATTCAAATTTTACACCATTCAGCGAGTGATGTTCAGTTTGAACAGTGGTTTATTACTTGGATACGTACCGCATTTAGAGCAAAAGGCAATGCAGCCATTATTCAAGAATTAGTTACTTGGAGTGAAACCATTGCAGGAACAGGCAGAGAAATTCAAAAAAGCTTTTTACATTATTGCTTGCAGTTTTTTAGACAAGCCATGCTTAAAAATTATGCAGCAGATTCACTTATTTTTTTAGAACCATCTACTCCTAATTTTAACTTAGAAAAATTTGCGCCTTTTGTGCATAGTGCAAATATTTTAGAAATCAATAAAGAGTTAAACGAAGCAATCTATCATATTGAAAGAAATGGAAATGCGAAGATTATATTGCTTGATCTATCAATCAAATTGACGCGGTTACTACATCAAAAGGAGAAACAATTGTAGAGAATAATCCGTCCCGTTTAAAATGCTGGAAGGGTTAGGATGATGTTTGTAACACATAAAAATAAACCGCCATAAAGTGGGCAAAACTACCTAGTAATACAAACAGGTGGAAAATAACATGATTAAACTTTATTTTAGGAATACTAAACAAAACAGCGCCAATTGTATATGAAACCCCTCCGGTCAGTAACCAATATAAGCCATTTAAAGGTAAGTTTTCCATCAATGGTTTGATAGCAAAAATGATAATCCATCCCATAGCAACATAAGCAATGGTTGATATTTTATCATACCTACCAGTATAAAATAGTTTTAAGACAACTCCTAATATCGCTATCCCCCAAGTAATTCCAAAAATTGTCCAACCTAACCAACCACTTAGCGTAATTAATGTAAAAGGTGTATAGGTACCTGCAATCAACACATAAATTGAGGCATGATCTAAAATATTTAATCTATGCCGAATTTTAGGTTTTTGAGAATAATGATATAATGTTGAAGCTGAATAGAGTAAAATTAAACTCGCTCCAAAAATAGTAAAGCTAACAATATGCTTTGCAGTACCATGATAACTTGCATGGATAATTAAAAATACTAAAGCAACAATACTCAATACTAAACCAATAGCATGCGTAATCACATTTAATTTTTCTTCGGTTGTATCGTAATATGTTATGTGTTTATTTTCCATTAGTGAAACTCTATTTTGGAGAGTATTTGTAAAATGCGAATTCAAGATAGTTAGTTGAACTAATTCCGCTGAATAGCGGGATCTCATAGTTTACTTTAACAATAACCTAGAATTATAATTATTCTATTTGTAACTCACAACTTGAGTCTTGAGTCATATAGCGAAGCGGTCTTAAGTCTTTTGTCCCTTTTCTCCCATATCAGCTACCAACTCATTATAAATAATATCATACGCTTTTTGTCTAGTTGTTCCCATATCGTCTAAAGTCAACCCCTCTGTTTCTATAAAGGTATGAATTTTAACGCGCAATTTACCAGGCCATCCGCTAAAAAATGTCCAAGAAAAACGTTTTTTAACATCATAAAAAGTTATGGGCACTATTGGTATTTGATGTTCAATAGCCAATCTAAAAGCACCATTTTTAAAATCACTTAGTATAATATCTTCTTCGGGTACTAAACCTTCAGGAAAGATAACAATACTCAATCCTTGATTTAATTTGTTTTGTGCTCTTTCATACACTTCTTTCCTACTTTTAAGACTACTCCTATCAACCCAAATACTTGTTTTTCTAAATACATAACCCAAAGCGGGTATTTTTAAAATTTCTTTTTTTCCGACAAAAACAGCAGGATTTTTTGTTATGGCAAACATTAGCATTACATCAATTAAGGATGCATGATTAGCAATAAACATATAACTTTTATTAGGATCAATTTCTTGTTCGGTTTCAACAACAGGTTTAAAACCCATTACAAAAAGGATAGTTTTCCCCCAAGCTCTAGCAATTTTATAAAAAACTTTATAAAACCTATCATAAGATATCACTATTACCAGTACAGGTAGTATTGCTATTATTGAAAAAAGTACCCAACCATAAAACCATGGACGCCAAAAAAGGCGAAAAATATTTTTAAAGAAATTCATAAGTACCAAATGTAATAAATTCCAAAGAACAAGCGCCAAATTTCAAAAAACAAATCAATTGATTACTTTTGCTCTAAAATTCGTCATTGCGAGTGAAACGAAGTAATCTTTCGAAACGAACTCTTTAATCTAAAGACCTCTCCTAGGCTTTGCCTTGAGGATAGCTCGTTTTAAGAAATTTCTTTATTCGGAATAACGTAGTATTAAAAAGATTTTATGCCAAGAATACTTACAGGAGTACAAAGTACAGGAACACCACATTTAGGGAATTTACTAGGAGTCATAATTCCGGCCATTGAAATGGCAAATGACCCTAAAAATGAAGCCTTTCTATTTATTGCAGATATGCATACGCTTACCCAAATCAAGGATGGTACTTCAATTAAACATAATACCTATAGTACGGCTGCAACTTGGCTGGCATTCGGATTAGATATTACCAAAACGGTGTTTTATCGTCAAAGTGATATTCCCGAAGTAACAGAATTGGCTTGGTATTTAAGCTGTTTTTATCCATATCAACGTTTGACCTTGGCGCATAGTTTTAAAGATAAAGCCGATAGATTAGAAGATGTAAATGCAGGTTTATTCACGTATCCGATGTTAATGGCTGCTGATATTTTATTATATGATGCTGATATTGTACCTGTTGGAAAAGATCAGTTGCAACATTTAGAAATGGCGCGTGATGTAGCCAATAGAATGAACCATAAAATGGGAAATATTCTTGTACCGCCCGAAGCTAAAGTTCAAGAACACACCATGATGGTACCCGGTACTGATGGTGAAAAAATGAGTAAATCGCGGAATAATGATATTAATTTGTTTTTAGATGATAAAAAGTTACGAAAACAGATTATGAAAATTCAAACAGATAGTACGCCACTTGAAGAACCTAAAAATCCAGATACTTGTAATTTATTTGCCT
>CAZHYX010000069.1:0-11745 GCA_964536675.1 uncultured Flavobacteriaceae bacterium | reverse complement strand
GGTATAATAATTGTTATCATAATTTAAACTAATTAATGAAGTAACTACTCTCACTTCAACGTCTAATAATTTTGTTGTTGTTATATATACTTGGTTTAGTATATACATATTTTAGGACGGGTCATATTTAGCACTAACGGTTTCTGATTCAGCTATGAATGATTGCCTTGATCCAAATTATAAACATCGAGAAAAAATATTAAATTATCTTAGAGATTTAAAAACAGAATATTTGAATACTCATAATTATCTTGAGGCTTGGTTTAAACAGTAGGTTAAATAATTACATTTTATACAGCCTCTTATTCTTTATATAACCTAATTTTGACCTAATACTTTTTTATTTTTGATCAATTTTTTATAAAGCGCCAACTACTTAATTTGAATAAATTTCACAAGAATACGATAAAGTTCATCAAACCAACCGATACGGAATTTGAAATTAAAAGTAGAAATAAGTTACAAAATACTTAAATAACACATCTCATTAATTTCTAACCTCTATTGAGATAAACTATTTTTATAAAAACACAACTTCTCCGTTATTCATATCATAAATGGCTCCAACTATTTTTATTTCACCATTATCTTCCATTTCCTTTAAAATAGGACTTTTCAGTCTAATTTCATTTATCGTGTTTTTCACATTGCTTTCGCATACATCATGAACAAACTTTGTATTTTTTGATGTTCTCTCATCTTTATGTCCGGTAACTAGTTCAATTGCAGGATTTATCTTTGTAAGCATCTCTGTAATATTTCCTAATTCAACTTTATCAATAGCCGCTTTCACTGCACCACAATGTTCATGCCCTAAAACAAGTATTATCTTAGACCCTGATACTTTACAAGCAAATTCCATACTACCTAAGATATCTACATTTACAAAATTTCCTGCAACTCTCGCTACAAAAAGGTCTCCAATTCCTCTGTCAAAAACATCTTCAACAGGTACTCTACTATCTACACAAGATAGAATAATTGCCTTAGGGAATTGCCCAAATGTACTTTTTCTAACCTGAGATGAATGATCGCGAGAGGTAAGGTCATTATTAATAAACCTTTTATTTCCTTCTTTAAAGTATTGAATTACCTTGTCTGGGGTTAAAGCAGCTTGATCTTTGGCAGATAGCACATTATCAACAAGTGGTTTAACAGCCTCTTCTTTTTCCTTAACAACTTCATTGTCTGATTTTGTGGTATTACATCCTATAAAGGTAATTGTTAATGTAAAAATTATAAGTATTTTAATTGTTTCATTCATTTCTTTTAATTTAAAAGTTTATAAAAGTTATTATATTAATTTGATCTCTATTTATATTTTGTAAAAATTGATTCATATATCCTATTTCAAATCTAGTGCTTTTATTTAGACGATAACCTAAACCGCCATATAATCGGTTTCTATCGAATATATTATCTTCACTATTCATAAAAATTTCATTGTAAGCTGAAGCATAGAATGTATTATCAACTATTTCTTTATTATTTAATGCAATATTTACTGAAAGAAAATACCTAAAACGCAATCTAAAATCATCTTCTATAAATCGTTGTTCAAACCTATATCTATGCTGAATCGAAACTCTATTAAATTTTTGACGTGTGGTAAATTGTTGGTATATTCTACTTTCTCTAACATCAACTTTTTCATTTGAATTTGCTATATAATTTTGGCTAAGAATAAAACCATAACCTAAAAGAATATTATTGTTGTTTTCAGTTAAATTATATCCAATTCCTGTTCTTAGGAGTAACTGCTCTAAGTCACCTATGGCGTTATAATTTCTATATTGAACTTCATGATGCCAATTCCAATTTTGATTAATTTTTTTATTCCCAAAATACATTAACCAATTGCCCAATTTACTTTCTTGAGAAAACCCAAAAAAGGGTATAACAATAAGCAACAATATTAATTTTTTCTTTATTTTTTTGATCTTCATATTATTCCCAACTTTATGATAAGAAAATTTGTAATAGTTTAATTTGACAAGCGAAATTAATTGAAATTAAGTTAAGAAACAAAAAAATAGTTATGTATTGAGGTAGGTATTATAAATTAAATATAACTGCAGGCAGAAGTTATAAAACCAAAGTTTTTTTTCGTTTAATAAATTTAATAAGGGCTTTAATTAGAATAAAGCCCTTATTAAATTTTTACTCATTATAGAGTACTCTGAAAACTACATTTCAGCTTCTCTCAGGGTGAAAATACCTATTAGGCTACTCTAGGAAGGGTCTAAAATGTTATCAATCCTTTTTAACACATCTTGTAAATGATATCTACTCATTCTATCATTGGTTTTAGCAATGGCATTTCTGGTAGTTCTTTTTAATATTTCTAGTTCAGCTCTGGCGACATAACGGATATCAGATTGATTAATGGTTACTCTAGTTGGTTTAAAATACGGACTTTTAAATTTTGGTAAATTTTGTTTTTCAAGAGTCATCAAATATTTTAATCTGTCAACATGTACTTTCTGAAGGTTTCTGCGATACGTATCTATTTTTCTACCTGTATTTAACTCAGACCATATACCTCTTCGTAGATCAGACATCATACTAATAAGTGCATAAGCATCAGCACCGTTCAACGTTTCATTATCAATCATACGCGACATTCTACCTAAATCTAATATATTATTTAAGGTTCTTTCTTGCATTCTTCTAACACTTTCTAGTACGCCTGCATATTCAGTTTTACCAATTATATTTTTATCTATCAACCAAGTTGGGGTTTTAAACAGTTCATTATTAATAAACTGCATACAATTTTTTTGATGCGTTTTGTCAACATGAGTATATACTGCACCTTCTTGATCTGATGTTTTATAATGCTCATAAACACCACCGATATTAGAGGAAACATGACCCATATATCGATTGAATTGAGATAAAACATGCCTATACATTTCTTCTAAGCTATCATAATTTTCACCCTTTTTAGATGTCCATTTTTCCAAATTCGGAACAATCAGCTTTAAATTTGCAATACCATAAGTACTTGCCTTTATGGCATCATCACCTAAGTCTTCTGTTTGAGAACTCGGGTCAACTACACTTATTACTTGTTGATGACCAAATCTATATAAAGGATCTCCGGCATGTTTTAAAATCCACTTATCTAAAATTGGTTTTTCGTCATCAGTAGTTTTAGCGTCTAATATTGGGCGATATCCCCAAGAAATAGCATATTTATCATATACGCCAATGTCTGGCATTAATGCTACACCTTCGTCTCCTGGTTGTGCTATATAATTAAAACGCGCATAATCCATAATTGAAGGCGCAGTACCATATTTTTTAGTAAATGATGCTGAACGTAAAGAATCAACAGGATATGCAATACTACTTCCCATATTATGAGGTAAACCTAAGGTGTGACCTACTTCATGTGAAGATACAAAACGAATTAAACGCCCCATCACTTCATCTTTAAATTCAACACTTTGAGCTTCAGGATTAATAGCCGCAGTTTGTACAAAAAACCATCCTTGTAATAAAGTCATTACGTTATGATACCAATTGATATCAGATTCTAAAATTTCACCGGAACGTGGATCGCTTACATGTGGTCCGTTTGCATTCGGAATAGGAGATGCTAAATAACGAACCACCGAATAACGTACATCTTCAGGACTCCAATCAGGATCTTCCTCTTTTGTTGGAGGGTTTTTTGCTATGATTGCATTTTTAAATCCGGCAGCTTCAAAAGCCACTTGCCAATCTTCTATACCATCTTTAATATATTTTCGCCATTTTTTTGGTGTTGCTCTATCAATATAATAAACTATCTGTTTTTTAGGCTCAACCAATTCGCCGTTTTTAAATTTCTCAATATCTTCATCTTTAACTTCTAATCTCCATCTGTCTAAAAATGTCAACCTCTTACTTTTTTGATCCTCTAATCCATAATCAATTTGACTGCGGGCAAACCAACCTACTCGTTCATCAAACATTCTACGCTTCATAGGTACTTTAGGTAATAAAATCATAGAATTACTCATTTCTAATGAAATTGAACCTGTACTGGCATTTGAAGGAGGTGCACTCGCATTATATGTTTTTACATGACGTGCTTCAATATTTAAAGGATAACTCTTTACACTTTCAATAAACGAACGTGTTACGTCTAATTTAGATATCTTAAATTGTTTTCGTCTTCTATAGGGAAAACCTAATGCCTTTACATCTTTAGTAAATAATTCAGTTACATCAATTACGGTCGCAGTAGAGTCTTTACTAAATGCTTTTATAGGAAAAGCATATAATACCGGTTCAAAATTTGAATTGACTACTGCTTCATGTATTGGGAGTGAATCTGCAGCTACAACAGAATGTGAAACAACTCTTAATAGTATTTTTTTACCTTTTTTTTGCCAGCGTAATACCTTTGTATTTTGTTTACCACCGCCAAAACCAATACCTGAAGCTGTTTTAGCAATTCTGGTTACCATTAACATTTCACGTTCTAAAAGTGAATCAGGAATTTCATAAAAATATTTTTCATCTAGTTGATGTACTTTAAAAAGCCCATCATCTGTTTTTGCTTTTTTAGTAATAACTTTATCATAAGGAAGAATTTCGCCTTTTTTAGGTTTTGAAGAAACTTGCTCTTTTTTATCTTTTTTTCTTTTCTTTTTTGATTTTTTTTGTGCTTGAATATCGGTTGTAAACCCTAATACAAAAAGAATTAGCAATAATCGGGTTAGTTGTTTTAACATATTGTAAAATTTATTTGTTATTAATTTAACTTTAAGACCCTTTGAAAGTCTTCTAAAAAAATGATCTCCTTTAGGTTATTCAAAGGGTTCTAAAGGAAAAGTTATAGACTTCGAATTTATAAAAACATGTGATTATAATTTCTTAAGGAAATGTTAAACCCTTTGACAGAGCTCAGGATAATAATTACTTTTTAAAATAAAATTGGCATAATAAATTTAAACATTAAAATTAGGAGTGCAACAGCTATTAAATTTAAAATAATACCAACTCTAGCCATTTGCGGTACTTTAACAAATCCGCTGGCAAAAACAATGGCATTAGGTGGTGTAGCCATAGGCAACATAAAGGCACAACTACTTGCAATAGTAACTGGAATGAGCAAATATAAAATAGGTATTTCTAAGCCTATTGCGATACCTGCCACAACCGGAGCCAATACGGCAATCAATGCCACATTACTCATTAATTCAGTCATAAAAAGCATTAATAAAATTAATAAAGAAGCTGT
The DNA here is from genome assembly GCA_964536675.1 of uncultured Flavobacteriaceae bacterium. Classification (GTDB taxonomy): domain Bacteria; phylum Bacteroidota; class Bacteroidia; order Flavobacteriales; family Flavobacteriaceae; genus Aureibaculum. Next base: position 6,509 of record CAZHYX010000069.1, on the reverse strand, counting down.
AAGAAGTATACTAATATTACTGTTAGCTATAGTATCTGTAACAATATTAACAATACCACTTGCTGACATTCCTTTTGCGAGTGCCAAACCTCCACCAAAAAGAATTAAAATACCCCAAGCTAACTTTTCTGTATCTTTCCATTGTATGATAAAATCTCCTTTTCTAAAATTAAACGGAATAGCAAAAAGTGATACCGCCGCCATCATACTAATAATAGTATCAGACAATGCTAAACTAGGTATTAACTTATTTATTAAGGTTCTAAAAATCCATAAAAACACAGTAACGCCAAATATCAACAATACCCTTTTTTCTTTCTTAGTAATTTTTCCTAGTTTATCTAACTCAGTGTCAATAACCGTACTTGAAGCATTAAATTGAACATTTTTGTTAGGAAACATCCATTTTACCAATACAAAATATATGATAGTAATCATTATAATAGAAAATGGTAAGCCTAAGGTCATCCATTTTAAAAATGAAATTTCAATATTATATTCGTTTTCAAGCAGACCAATTAAAACAGAATTTGGTGGCGTTCCAATTACTGTTGCAATACCTCCTGCATTTGCAGAAAATGCAATACCAAGCATAACGCTCAACGCAAAATTTTGGTCATCTTTTGTAAATCCGTCCTCATTATTTATCAACAATTTAATAACTGACATAGCAATAGGTAGCATCACAACGGTACTGGCAGTATTGCTAATCCACATACTCATTAAGCCAGTAGCTATCATAAAACCTAACACTACTTTATTAGGCGTAGTACCAGTTAATCTAATGATATTGAGTGCGATTCTTTTATGTAGATTTACTTTTTCTAATGCTAATGCTAATACAAATCCGCCAAAGAATAGAAAAATAATGGGACTACCATAGTTTGCTCCTACTTCAGCAATAGGCATAATTTTTAATAAAGGAAATAAAATCAAAGGCAATAATGCCGTAACTGAAATGGATACTGCTTCTGTAATCCACCAAATAACCATCCATAAGGCTATGGCTATAACGGCGTCTCCTTTTTGAGAAACAATTTCAAAAGGAAGGTTAAAAATTATAAAAAATAATATTGGTCCAAGTAACAGACCAATCTTTTTTGTTAAGGGCATAGATTTTAATATGTTGCTAATATACTAGATAAGATTTAATAACAAAAAAGAATTACAAATGAGTAATTCTTTTTATAAAGACTTCTAATAGTATAACCCCTCCGTCCGCCTCTGGCGGACACCTCCCCTTAAAATAAGGGAGGAGTTTTAATTCAGTTAAATTTGGGAATTCTACTTTATATTTTAAGGGAATAGATTCCTGCCTACACGGGAATGACAAGGTAACTTATTAATTTTTGCCTTTGTTGGTGAAAAACACTAACAGTGGCTCTTAATAGATTTAAAAACTCAGTTAAAATAAAATTTGTAGTTAGAAACAAACTCCTTCCCTTAATAAGGGAAGGTGGTCACGTTTTAGCGTGAACGGAAGGGCTACATTTTTCTTAACTTAATGAAATTGGAGCGTTTGGGTGCACAGGAATGACAAGACGAATTTACTTTACAAGCTCTTTAGAATTTTTTGAGATACTGAAATAAATTCAGCATGACCATTGTTAATTAACAATGGTCACAAACAAGCCATCATCAGTCTTAGTAACTTTTGCCAACTTATTTTTAGTTAAACCTTTAATGGTTTTGTCCCACTTTTTATTGCTTAATCCTGATTCAGTTTTAAGTTCGTTTAAAGTAATTTTTTTTACTTTTTGAAGTATTTGAAATACTACCTTTTCATCTTCATTTAATTGAATGTCTACGGCGACTCGCCGCTCGGGTCTCATTTGTGGGAAGAATAATACTTCTTGAATAGAACTATTATTAGTCATAAACATTACCAAACGATCAATACCAATACCAATACCTGATGTTGGAGGCATTCCGTATTCTAGTGCACGGACAAAATCTAAATCAATAAACATTGCTTCATCATCGCCTTTTTCTGATAATTTTAATTGGTCTTGAAAACGTTCTAATTGATCAATCGGGTCATTTAATTCTGAATAGGCATTTGCCAATTCACTCCCATTTACCATCAATTCAAAACGCTCAGTTAATTCAGGATTATCACGATGTTCTTTACAAAGTGGACTCATTTCTTTTGGATAATCAGTTATAAAAGTGGGTTGAATATAAGTATGCTCACATTTTTCGCCAAACAACTCATCAATCAACTTTCCTTTACCCATTGTTTTATCAACCTCTATCCCTACTTTTTTACAGACATCACGCAATTCATCTTCATTCATCTTTGAAACGTCATAACCTGTATGTATTTTTATAGCTTCCAAAATCGGAACTCTGGCATAAGGTGCTTTAAAACTGATCTTATTTTCGCCAACCATTACTTCGGTAGTTCCGTTAGAATCTAATGCTACTTTTTCTAATAGTTGCTCGGTGGTTTCCATCATCCAATTATAATCTTTGTAAGCAACATATAATTCCATAATAGTAAACTCAGGATTGTGAGTTCTGTCCATTCCTTCGTTTCTAAAATCTTTAGAAAATTCATAAACTGCATCAAAACCACCAACTATTAATCGTTTTAAATACAATTCATTAGCAACACGTAAATACAAAGGAATATCTAATGCATTATGATGTGTAATAAATGGTCTTGCCGCTGCTCCACCAGGAATAGGTTGTAAAATTGGAGTCTCTACCTCTAAATACCCACGTTCATTCAAAAATTCGCGGATAGAGTTTGTGATCTTTGTGCGTTTGATAAATACTTCTTTTACTTTCGGATTCACCACCAAATCAGCATAACGTTGTCTATAACGCAATTCAGGATCATTAAATTCATCATGAATATTACCTTCAGCATCCGTTTTAGGTAATGGTAGTGGTCTTAAAGATTTACTTAATAAAGTGAAATCCTTCACTTTTATGGTCTTCTCTCCCACTTGAGTGGTAAACAATTCGCCTTCAAGCCCAATAAAATCACCAATATCTAAGAGTTTTTTGTAAATATCATTGTATTTACTTTTGTCTTCACCAGTACAAATTTCATCTCTTTTAAAATATACTTGCACTCTCCCTTCACTATCTTGTAACTCAGCAAAACTAGCGCTCCCTTGAATACGACGAGACATTAAACGCCCAGCAACAACAACTTGTTTACCTTCTTCATAATTCTCTTTAATCTGTTTAGAAGTATGGTTAACCGGAAATAAATCTGCGGGATATGGATTGATACCCAGCTCTCGTAGTTTACTTAGTTTTTCTCGTCTTACTTGTTCTTGTTCAGAAAGCTGCATTGATCTAATTTTTAAAACAGCAAAATTACATTATTTAGAAAAACGAAAAGGCTCTTTTAATTATTATTTTTTAATCGCTGAATTGTGGCTTTTAATTTTTCGTTATCCGGATTTAATTTCAATCCTTTTTCATAATTGACCAATGCTTCTTTTTTATTATCTGTACTATTTAATGTATTGGCTAAACTCACAAACACTCCTGATTTTTCAGGAAATAGTTTAGTATTGAGTTTTAATACTTCAATAGCTTCTTCAGTTCTATTTGTACTTTTCAAAATATGTGCATAGGTATTTAATTCATACATATTTTTAATCTCCTTTTTAAAAACAGGAATTTGTTTTTTTACTTTTCGTTTAAATTTTTTAGCACCAAACTCTTGTAGTATCTTGTTTACTTTTTTTACTACATTATAATTTGACTCATAGTTATTATCTAAAATACTTTGAATATCTTCTTCTAAAGATACAACCGGAGATTCTACAATTCTATTAACCTCAACACCATTCTTATAAAAAATAAAAGTAGGTACTCTATGAATATTCAATCCTCTTTCTTCATGATCCGGGCTTTGCTTATACATCTCAGGTTTTCGGCTTACAGCAATAGTAGTCAATTGCTTCATTGGATAATTACTCGCTTCTAAAACTTTATAGAATCTAGGTACCTCACGTTTACTATCGCCACACCACGTACCTAAAAATAGTGTAATAGTATAATCTTTTAAGTCATTTAATTTTTTTTGAACAACTTCTTGTTTGGGATTATAGTTGTCATATTCTTTTATAAACCAGCTATTGTAATTAGTTGACAACAGTCCTTCTTTATTAATTTTACCCAATAAAAAGGGATTGCCTTGATCTGTAATTTCTTTATTTAAAGATTGGCCAAAATTTAAATGATAACATAAAAGAGTAAAAATTAAAATACGAATAGTCATAAGTAGTGAATTTTGAATTTGTGAGTGCTAAAATTCAAAATTCACTACAAAAAATAAAGAAAATAAGGGTTGAAATGGGTACTAGAACCGGGGTTGATTTTGCCTCACTCATCTCGATAACTATCGCAGTTTCGATCCGTCCATGGTGGAAGAGGCAAATTAGGAAACCCCGAGGCAGAGCCCAATGTCTTTAAATTAGGGTTTTAATTCAAAAGAATTTATATATTTTAACAATTAAAATACCACCCCGTCTTTTTGCTAAGGCAAAAATATAGCTAAAAATAAAATTTGAAGTCAGTAATAAATTCCTTCCCTTAAAAGGGAAGGTGGCTTATTCAGAGAATAAGACGGAAGGGTTACAGTTTATCTTAATTTAATAACACTAAGGCAGAGCGTCCTAAGGGAATTCTTTTCGATTAAACCATTGTTTAACTTCTTTCCTAGATTGAATATTTAATTTTTTGTAGATATTATTGATGTGTGTTTTTACTGTACTTAAACTTACAAAAACTTCATTGGCAATTTCTTTATTGGTCTTATCTTCAAGAATAAGGTCTAGAATTTTTTGTTCTTGTTGAGTTAGTTGATTTGTTAATCTTTTTTTCTGTTTTTTCTTAGTTCTTTTAATCTTAAATAACAATACTATATTACCTAAAACTGATAATAACAACAAACCATACGCAAAATATTTCCATGAAAACGTAGTTGATTCTGATGGAGATGAGATAAATCTATCTGAAGTTATTTCTGTTTCATATTGCTCAACATATAAAGAATTTGGATACTCACTTTTAAGCCTGTCTAGCAATTCATCATAATAGTTATTAGCATTAATATCTTTCAAATAATATGAATATAGATCGCTACTTCTAGCTGATAAAAAATCATAAATATATAGTTCAGCTAAAGGATCGCCTTGTTGCTCTCCAAATTGTTGAAGTTTAGAAAACCATTTTTTATTGTTTAGTTTCCTGTTGGCTTCGCTTCTATAATTACTATAGTCATATTGCATTTGTTCTTTTAATGAGTCTATTTGAAAAAAAACATTAGACTGTTTATTGCTTGATTCAATAGTACAAAACATCTGATTATCTAAAGAAATGGGCAAATTAATAGTGTCTCTGTTGTTTGCAATAAAAATAATTTCTCTGCTAGTATCACATTTCCCGTTAAAATGATTTATATCTTGCTTATAATCATTACAGCTATCAATATGTATTCTATATATCCTATTCTTTACATCAAGGTTATTCCCTTTAAACTCAAAAAAATTAGAATTGATTTTAACTTTACTAATAATTTGATCTTCATGCACGCCTGAAATTTTTCTATAATCTTCAATTATAGACAAATAAGCTACACTATACAGGCTATCATTTTCGATATTTCCTGAAAATTGGTATTGAGCATTGCATATAAAAGGGCTTAACAAAACAAAAATTAAGCAACAAGTTTTAGACATTTTCATACTTACGAAACTACCATAAATTATTCTTATTAAAAAACGTAACATCAACTAGGTATTGACGTCCAATAAATGAATTTAATTAACTTATATTTGTAATATTATATAATTATGGGATGTTTACGTGTATTATTAGCTATTATTTGTCCGCCATTAGCAGTTGTTGATAAAGGTTGTGGTTCAATTATTATTGTATTAATTTTGACTGTTTTGGGTTGGATACCAGGAATTTTAGCTGCACTTATTATTTTGAATGGTTCGAAATAAAATCCCATCCCTAGCCCTTCCCTAAGGGAAGGGGATTTACTTAGGGTAAAAAATAAAATATTAAATTAAATTAATTACTATGAAAAAAATCAAATCTTTATTCCTTTTTATTAGCACAATATTTCTTCTTACCAGCTGTATGTTTACCGAAGAAATCTATATTAATAATGACGGCAGTGGAAAATATGCTTTCAAAATTGATATGAGTGAAATGATGAAATCAATGGGCGAAATGAGCCCTAAAGATTCTTTAAAAGAATCTAAGGTTTTAGATACTATCGTGTTTTTTAAAGACATTCTAGAAAAAAATAAAGATAGTATAGCAACACTTGACAAAGATGATAGGGAAATAATTGAAGCTTTAAAAGATTTGAAATTGCATATGCAGGTAGATGAAGAAAAAGGTAAAATGTTACTGGATTTTAAAATGGATTTTACTGATATTTCTGAATTAAAGAACATGGAACAGAAAATTGCCAAAGCACAAGCATTAAGTGAAAAAAAGAAAAAAAAGGATAAAAGTATGCCTTC
>CAZHYX010000068.1:0-11791 GCA_964536675.1 uncultured Flavobacteriaceae bacterium | reverse complement strand
ATCATCTGTATTTGAATTAGTCCCATCAGAAACTGTAACTGTATAGGTCGTAGTGACTGTTGGGCTTACCGTAATACTTTCTGTTGTTTCACCTGAACTCCAAACATATGATGTTCCCCCTGATGCAGTTAAAACAACTGAACCTCCTTGACAGATTGAAATGTCATCGCCTGCTGAACCGTTAAAACTATTTTCGAATTCAAAAGCGCCAATATCGTGAGAGGCTCCTTGAGGCCTTTTACCACCTCCGAAATCTGCACTAACATTTGATAGGTTACTACCTGCATCAATTAGTTGTGAAGCTGAATCTAGCTTAAAATTTCCATTCGAGGCATCAATAAATAAAGGATCATAATTGTTAGGATTAGCACCTTCTGTACCCCATGAATTACCACTAAAATTATTTGTGTCCCAATTAAAAGGAGTAGCGAAGTCAGAAATATTATAAAACTGAGAGCCTACTGTATTTATACTTGGAATTTTATTAAAAATATTGTTTTTAATTTCATTACTTACAATGTTCAAGGGTAGTGATACACCATTTTTATTATTTGGAATCTTAAAAAGATATTCAGAGTTATAGAAAGTATTATTGTAAATTTTATTATTATACATAATAGGTGTTCTACTTGAATTATAATTTCTTACTACAATAGTAAATTGAATATTCTTAAAAATATTATTTCTTACAATATTATCATGCCCTAAACCTACACCAATTTCAACGCTTTCAATAAAAGCCATCGCAAAGCCATCATTGCTTCCATTAGTATCAATTGTTGAATTTTCAAACACGTTAAAAGAAGTATTGTCTCGAAACATTACCCCTCCTGTTTGGTGTTGTCCACCATCCAAAACTGCATGACTGTTAACATTTCTCGCAACATTATACCTAGTCCCTCCGTGTCTAAATTCTATCGCTTTTACTATATTAATTGATTCTAAACCATCAACATAATTATACCAAGTTTCTTGAGTATCAACATTATTATTGTTAGGTGCATCTGTCTGAATACTTAAAGCATGACCATTATGTGAAGTGTCTCCGATTCTATGAGACAAATTATTTCTAAATACATGACGCTTTCCCTTTAAAGAAAAATAATAATCTGTAATATAAGGGTTAACATCACAATATGACTTATTATTTATAAATAAATTACCCGTACCATTAGTACTAAAATTAAAAGTATTTCCTCTAAAGCTAATAGAATTACTAACAACGCCGTCAACACCTGTACCAACTAATTGAATAGCTTTATCGCCACTCTCATAAACAAAAATATTATCTAACCAAATATAATCTACATTATTACAATAAACTGAATTATCAAATCCGCTTATCTCTACATTTTTTAATGTAATATTACTAGAACCATTATATATTAATATTCCGTTACCACTATCTGGAGCATCAAACCAAGGCATAATTGCACCGTTTGGTTTATACGAAGTTGACCAATTAATAGAAGGGCTATCGCCTTTTACATTCTGGTAACCTTCTATAATTATAGGTTTACCAAAAGCTCCATCAACATTATCTAATTGAAATACATTAGCACCATAATTTCCAGCTTTTAGATTATATCTTAACCCTTTTGTAGACGAATTTGTATAATCTGAATTAATATTACTCACCATTTTAGTAATTGAGTAAGGATTAGTACTGCTACCATCTCCTCCAGAAGTTGCCGTAGCTGTAACATATTTTTCAGTACCTTCAAAAGCTATAGCTGAAACATCAACTAATTCTTTTAGAAAAAATTCCATATTTTCTCCGGCATCATCCTTTAAATCTCCAGATATTAATCCTTCGGTATATAAATCTTTATATGAAATATTAACCGGCTCACCATAAACAACAGGATTAGACAAGACACCTACTAAAGTTGGACTTCCCCAACCTGTAATATTTATAAAATTATTATCTGTTGTATTATGAATTGTAAAACCTATATTACTACCGTTTACATTATTGTTAAAATTCATAGTGATTGACAATCCGTCTGAGCTTACAACTGCATCAACAAATTTTAGGGTTATATCATTTAATGAGTAATAAGAATTGTTATTCGTTATATAAATATTTGAAGTAGAAGAGTTACTAGCAAAAGATTTTGCAATCAAAAAGATGCAAATAAGAAAGGTTATTTTTTTTATCATACTATATTTATTAATCATTATCATAATTAACAGCAATATCTCTCATCATAGCAGTGATTACAAGATAACATATAGTCATTCCTTTCTATTGAATAATATTCAAAAAATAAGGCTAATCCAATAAATTAATAGGGGGTTCTTCTCCTAAGCAGTTTAACAGTAACGGTAACTTTTAAATAAAATTGTATAAAAAACTAATTTAGTTTAACTAACTGTTACACCTATTAAATATGAGCGAAATTATTTTTCAAATCTAAAGGAAATCTGAAGATTTTGCAGTCAGTATGAATTTGTTAACAAACAGTATGAATTTGTTAATAAACAGTATTTATTATCAATAATTAAATATGATTTTTCATTTTAAATTGGACTTCTTTATTAAATTAAATTTAATTTTGCTCTATGAAAAAATTTATACTATTTATAATTATAGTCTTATTATTGTTTTCTTGCAAAGAAAATTTAAAAAAAACCGAGCTAGAAGGTTTTAATATTATAGGAAACATCAATAAAACATCTAATAACAGTAAAGTATATCTAAAAACTCAAGAAAATGGACTTCTATCTATTTTAGACTCAACTATTATAAAAAAAGGCAAGTTTGAATTTAAAGGAAAAATTGATAAACCCATAATTTATGGAATCTATATTGATAGTCTTAAAGACGCTATAGGTATATTTATGGAAAATAAAGAGATTACCATTGAAGCTTATAAAGATAGCTTAGCCTCATCTAAAGTTTCTGGGTCTAAAACAAATGATGATTATTTAGATTTTGTAAAACAATCAAATCAAATTATTTCTAAAATGAATGTATTGTTTCCAGCTTTTCAAAAAGCTAGAGCAGAAAATGATGCTGAAAAATTAAAAGAAATTAATATGCAAATGCAAGAAATCAATGATGCAAATACTGCGTTTACTTTAAACTATGCGAAACAATATTCTGATTCCTATATTGGCGCATTGGCATTGCATTCTGTTATAAGAATTCCAATAATTGAAAAAGATACGATAGCAAAAATTTATAACAACTTTTCAGATTATGTAAAAAAAGGAGATCTTGCTATAAAAACTAAAATATTTCTTGAAACTATTTCGACACAAGATTCTATTCAAAATTAAATTTATGTTGCGGTATTAATTCAATTGGATTTTTATATTGTTCAAATAATCTTGCCTGCAACTTTCCTTTAAGGATAATATTATCACCATTAATTTCTAACCAGCTACCTTCTCGTAATCCTAATACAGGAATATCGTTATAGGTATGAAACTCTTTAATTCTGGTTTCTCGAGTTTCTCCTTTATGAGTAGAAGTTAGATCGGGGTCTAAATAATGCGCATTTATATTAAAAGGAATGATTCCTAATGTTGTATAACTTGACGGATAAACAATTGGCATATCGTTTGTTGTCTGCATGGTTAGTCCACAAATATTACTTCCAGCACTAGTCCCAAAATATGGTATACCATTGTTAATTTTCTCTTTTAAGATTGAAATTAAATTCTGCTTATACAATTCATTAACTAAAACGAAAGTATTACCTCCTCCAACAAAAACAGCTTGGGCATTTTTAACTGCTTCTTGGGTATTTTGAAACTTATGTATTCCTTTTACATTAATCCCTATTTTTTTAAATGCCTTAGAAGCTACTTCAGTATATTCATCATAGCTTATACCACTTGGTCTGGCATATGGTATAAAAAGTAGTTCATCAATCGTCGAAAAAAAGGTTTTTAATGTTGGTAATATATATTCTAAATATTCGCTGCCATGAACAGTTGAAGTACTGGCAATTATCAGTCTTTTCATATCATATACTATTATGTTTCAAAAATAAATAATTTGAAGCTTTAACAAAAATTTACCACAGCTTTAATATTTATTTATGACTTCGGGTACTTAATTTGTAGTTATGATCAACCAACTGACCCTTTTAATTTTCTTTTTTACTGTACTACAATTTCATGCTCAAGAAAAACGAATTGTTATTTCGGGTAAAATAAATAGTGATGCCTTATCAGTAGAAAATATTCATATTATCAATAAAAATTCCGGCAAAGCAACTATTAGTAATCAATACGGCGAATTTAAAATTCCTGTAAAAATGAATGACACTATAATGCTTTCTGGAATTCAATTTTATAAAAAAGAAATAACAATCACGAAACAACTCATTAAAAAGAAATTAATTACAATTGAGCTGTTTCAAAAAATTAATGAATTAGATGAAGTTGAATTGAAAGCTCATAATTTATCGGGTAATTTAGTAACTGATGCTGATAGTGTGAAAGACTCTGTTTCTAAAGTAAATTCATTAGCATTAGATTTTTCTATGATTGATTTTAGCAAACCAGTTATTCTAGATATAGATGAGTTTTCAAGAAGTAGAACATCAAGTGACGAACAATTGACACCTCCAAGCGGTGATATTTTAGGGTTACTTAGTTTCATATTAAACCCTTTATTTAAAGAAGTTAGCAAAATAGGAACACTTAGACGAAAAAGAAAAAATGAGGAAAGGGTTCATCAGAAAAAAATAATAAATACTCCTGAAAAAATAATAACAGAACTTGGCGAAACCTTTTTCACAGAAACCTTAAAAATTCCCAGAGAAGAAATTACTTCCTTTATAAGTCATTGTAAATCAAAAGGAATCATTGATCTTTATATAAAAAATAGAAAAATGGAGGTTATTGATATTTTAATAAAGGAAAGTAAAATTTATCGCAGTAAATTTAAAGAATGAAAAATAGAGTTTTCATTTTTATATTACTTTTTACTTCTTATAACATCTATTGTCAAAACAATAGAGAAAATATAACCGGAAAAGTAATTAATGATTCTCTTTCTGTAGAAAATATTCATATCATAAATAAAAATTCTGGTAAAGCTACTGTTAGCAATAAAAATGGTGGTTTTCAAATTCCAGTAAAAATTAGTGATACACTTATAGTATCTTCAATACAATTTGAAAATAAAACTATCATTATTTCCAGATCAGTTATTAATAGTGAAAAACTATTAATCATTTTATTCCCAAAAATAAATCAATTAAAAGAAGTTATTGTTAAAAAACATAATTTATCAGGTAACTTAACAACAGATATTAATACTACTAAAATAAAAAATGTAGTAGATCAGTTTACGCTTGGTTTGCCTAATGCAGGAAGAATACCAATCCCAACCATTGATAGTTTAAATTTTCAATTGGGTTTACTTATGTCAATAAATTTAGATGCACTATATAGAAGAGTTAATGGAGATTTTAAGAGACTAAAAAAATTACAAAAATTACAAAAAAAAGATGATATCTTAAAGAACATAAGAAGCTCTGTAACAGATAAATACTTTATCGAGTCTTTAAAAATACCTGAAGATTATATTGCTAATTTCTTATTCTATTTATTATCTAAAGATATAATTGATTTATACAAACAAAATAAGAAAATGGAGATTATTAATTTACTGATTCATGAAAGTTATGAATATAGAAAATTTAAGAATTTAGATTAACTTTCCAAATATATTTACATGCTAATGACCTATAAGGTTGCCAGTTTTCAGCAATTTCAGTCAATGTTGGTTTTAACATTTTTTTCTCAACATCAATATTGTATAAAGCCATCATTCGTTGCTGAATACCCAAATCATCAACAGGAAATACATTTAATCGATCCATCGGAAACATCAATATCATCTGTACCGTCCACTTTCCCACTCCTTTTATAGTCGTTAAATAATCTATAATTTCTTGGTCAGTTTTCTCATATAAATAATCAAAAGACATATCATTTTCAAGTGCAAACTCAGCAACATTTTTTAAATACTGAGCTTTTGCTCTTGATAGTCCTGCATTTCTTAGCAAGCTGTCTTTCATAGTTAATAATTCTTTTGCTTTCGGATAACCATCTACAAACAAATCTTCAAATCGTCTCCAAATAATTTCAACAACCTTTACAGATAATTGCTGTGATACTATAGAATTTAATAAAGCTCTATAAACATCAATATCTAATGCTGGCTTTATTTCTTGAGGAATACTTTTAATTTCATTTGCCAGAATTGTATCTTTTTCTAAATATTCTAATATTTCTTTATATGATTTCATTGATAACAAAGTTACATTAATATTTAATTCATTTTTTTTTTGGAATGTTTCTTGCTAATTAACAAATGATTATAGATTTTTACACTTTTAAAATACTTTTATGCTTTCAAAACGAAAATATCTTATTCTTCTTTTTATAATTCCGCTCTTCGCATTTACAATGCATAAATATTATATAAGTTTAATAAAAGTTGAATATAAAAAGGAAAGTAAATCAATTCAAATAACAATGAGAATCTTTATTGATGATCTGCAAAAAACAATCAATACTACATATAATAAAAAATTTGAACTTGCTTTACCTAGTGAAGCTACAGAAATTGATTCAATTATTAACGACTATATTACTGACAAGTTTATCGTCAAAATCAATAATACTGAAAAACCATATTCTTATTTAGGCAAAGAATATGAAGATGATGTTGTTTACCTCTATTTAGAATTAAAAAATATTGAAACCATAAATTCTATTGAAATTAAAAATAATATGTTAATGAAAATCTTTCCTGATCAAAAAAATATTATCAAACTCAATATCAACAACACAAAAAAGACTTTTTTCTTAACGAATCAAAAAGATAAAGATTTGTTAAAGTTTTAATTATTTATGCTACTTTATGTTAAAATAATTATTTTCGTTGGATTAAATTTAAAAGCAATTTTTCAAATGAAAAAACTAACCTATTATTTACTTTCTTTTTTATTTATCACTTCATTTTCTTTTGCCCAAGAACAAGAAGTTGAAAAAAAAGAAAGAAAACCTGGACATAACAATATAAGTAAGTTCAGACAACTAAAACAAGAATTACCTACTCCTAATTCACAACGTACTGCTTCTGGTGCTCCTGGACATGAATATACACAACAACAAGTAGATTATGTTATGAATATTACCATTGATGAGGAAGCTCAAAAGTTATATGGTGATGAGGTCATTACCTATCATAATAATTCTAAAGATTATTTAGAATATTTATGGGTTCAGTTAGATCAAAATATGCGTGCACGAGATTCTAAAACACCTAAAATTCAACAAACTACAATGGACGGTAGTTTTAATGGACCAATATCATTTACAAAAAACCATTTAAAAAAACCATTTGATGGTGGGTTTAACTTAGAATATGTAAATGATGTCAATAATAAACCGCTGTCATATACTATTAATAGTACAATGATGAGAATTAATCTCGCAAAACCATTAGCTCCAGGAGCAACTTTTGTTTTTAAGATTAAATGGTGGTATAATATTAATAACTATATTTTAGATAGAGGGCGCTCTGGTTATGAACATTTCCCTAAAGACGGTAATGATTTATATGTAATAGCTCAGTTTTTTCCTAGATTAGCAGTATATGATAATGTTGAAGGTTGGCAAAATATGCAATTTTGGGGTCGTAGTGAATTTGCCTTAGAATTTGGTAATTACCACGTTAATATTACAGTACCAGCTGATCATATTTTAAACGCTACAGGTATTTTGCAAAACCCAAAAGAAGTATTAACTAAAGAACAATACAAACGTTTACAAAAAGCCAAGAAAACCTTTGATAATCCGGTAATGATTGTAAATCAAGCTGAGGCTGAAGTTGCCGAAAAAAGTCGTTCTAAGAAAACCAAAACTTGGAAGTTTTATGCTGAAAATGTTAGAGATATTGGTATTGCAACTTCTCGTAAATTCATTTGGGATGCTTTAGCAGTTGATATTAATGGTAAAACTGTAATGGCATACTCATTATATCCTAAAGAAGGGAATCCGCTTTGGGAAAAACATTCTACAAGAGTAGTAGCAAATACTTTAAAAGTATATTCAAAATACACTTTTGATTATCCGTATCACAAAGCAATATCAGTACATGCTAGAAGACAAGGTATGGAGTACCCTCAAATCTGTTGGAATTATGGAAGACCTAAAGAGGATGGTACCTATTCTGATAGAGTTAAAAACGGAATGATAGGTGTAATTACACATGAAGTCGGTCATAATTTCTTTCCAATGATTGTTAATTCAGACGAGCGTCAATGGACATGGATGGATGAAGGTTTAAATTCTTTTGTTGAGATACAAGCTGAATTTGAATATGATCCAAACTTTCCTGCTAGAGGTTTACCAAAAAAAATTGTTGGATATATGGGTATGGATCAAGACCGTCTCTCACCAATTATGACACAAGGTGATCATGTATATAATTTTGGACCTAATGCTTATTCTAAACCGGCTGCAGGTTTAACCATGTTAAGAAATACAATTATGGGACCTGAATTATTCGATCATGCCTTTAGAACCTATTCTAAACGATGGATGTTTAAACACCCTACACCAGCAGATTTTTTTAGAACTATGGAAGATGCTTCAGCAATGGATTTAGATTGGTTCTGGAGAGGATGGTTCTATACAACTGATTATAATGATGTTGGTATCAAAGAAGTTAAAAGGTATTTTTTAACCGATCAACCTACAGCATTAGCAAAAGCTGATGCTAAAAGGTATGGAATGAGTTTAGATGACTATAAAGACAAATTAATTTATTTTGCTTCTGAAGAAGAAATTGGTGACCCCAATAAAGCAAAAAAGGTAACCGATTTCCCTATGTTAAATGACCATTTAAATAGCTTGACCGAAGCTGAAAAAAGCAGACTAAAGGAAGCACCTAATTATTTTTATGAAGTTACTTTTGACAAACCGGGAGGATTAGTATTACCGCTTATTGTAGAGTTAACTTACGAAGATGGTACAAAAGAGCGTAAACAATTTCCAGCTGAAATTTGGAGTAAACGTGATAACGAAGTAAAAAGACTTTTTGCTACAGCAAAACAGATTACTAGTATTATGGTTGATCCTGATTTAGAAACTGCTGATATTGATATGACTAATAATAGTTGGCCAAAGAAAACTGAAGACAATCAATTTGATAAATTCAAAAAGAAATTGAAAAATTAGTATTTAAACCTGAGTTTGATCTAATATTTTAGTTTTAAACACCTTAAGTATATTTTTCTTAAGGTGTTTTTGATTAAATAAGTATAGACCTCACAGGTTTTAAAAATCTGTGAGGTCTTGATATTAATAAAAAGTTACACCAATTATTAATTTTAGTACTCCTTCAAAAAACTAATCACATTCTTTTCAATACGCTGTAAAACAGTTGAAGTATCAGATTTTATAAATTTTTCTCCGGTTATATTTTCGTACAACTCAATATAACGCTCAGAAATTTCAGTAACTTTTTCATCAGTCATTGTAGGCACTTTCTGTCCTTCTAAACCTTGAAAATTATTAGAGATTAACCATTGACGTACAAACTCTTTTGATAATTGTTTTTGTACTTCATCGTTGTCCTGACGCTCTTGATATCCATCTGTATAAAAATACCGTGACGAATCAGGTGTATGAATCTCATCAATCAATACAATTTTACCATTCTTGGTCTTTCCAAATTCATATTTTGTATCAACCAATATCAATCCACAAGAAGCAGCAATTTCTGTTCCTCGTTCAAATAAAGCTTTCGTATAATTTTCTAATATTTTATAATCAGCTTCAGAGACAATACCCTTAGCTATAATATCCTCTCTGGAAATATCCTCATCATGATCTCCCATTTCAGCTTTTGTTGCGGGTGTTATAATAGGTTGAGGGAATTTGTCGTTTTCGCGCATTCCATCTGGCATGGCAACTCCACAAAGTATTCGTTTTCCTGCTTTATATTCGCGCCAAGCATGACCAGATAAATAACCTCTAATAACCATTTCAACCTTAAAAGGTGTGCATAAATGACCTACCGCTACATTAGGATCGGGTGTTGCTAGAATCCAATTCGGAACGATATCAGCAGTTGCTTCCATCATTTTTGTAGCAATCTGGTTTAATATTTGCCCTTTAAATGGAATCTGCTTTGGTAAAACCACATCAAAAGCTGAAAGTCTATCTGTAGCAACCATTACCAATAAATCGTCATTAATATTATAAACTTCGCGTACTTTACCTCTGTAAACCGATTTTTGATTTGGAAAATTAAAATTTGTATGGTTAATTGTACTCATTTATTAATGTGTAATCGTTTTTTATTTTTCCCAATCCCGATAACTATAGGGGCTATTGGGAATATAATTGTGAAAAGTTATCCTTTTTAGTTACGAATACTTTCCCCTTTGGGGAAATGTCCGCCTAACGCGGACAAAGGTGATTACTCCGTCTCAATACTTTTAAACGCGGTAATAATTTTTTTAACCAACTTATTACGCATTACATCTTTATCATCTAAATATATCATTTCTATACCCTTAATATCTTTTAATGCCAGTAAGGCTTGTTTTAAACCAGATATTTGTTTTCTAGGTAAGTCAATCTGCCCTGGATCTCCTGTAATAATAAACTTAGCACTTTTACCCATTCTCGTCAAAAACATTTTCATTTGACCATGCGTAGTATTTTGTGCCTCATCTAAGATTACAAACGCATTGTCTAATGTTCTACCTCGCATAAATGCCAATGGCGCAATTTGTATAATATGGTTTTCTATATAAGATTCTAATTTTTCATGCGGAATCATATCGCGTAAAGCATCATATAAAGGTTGCATATAGGGATCTAATTTTTCTTTTAAATCGCCCGGTAAAAAACCTAGATTTTCACCTGCTTCTACTGCAGGTCTAGTTAAAATTATACGTTTAACTTCTTTATTTTTTAAGGCCTTAACTGCCAATGCTACAGCTGTATAAGTTTTACCTGTACCAGCAGGTCCAACAGCAAAAATCATGTCATTTGAACGCATACATACAACCATTTTTCGTTGGTTTGCAGTCTGCGCTTTTATTAACCTACCACTAACACCATGTACTAAAACTTCATCAGTATTTTTTGATGTTTTTTCTTCACTGTCGTTTTCGGTTAATAAACGTTCTATGCTGTTTTCATCTAATTTATTATATCTGTTAAAATGATTTACCAACATTTGTAAGCGCTTCTCAAACTCGTCTAACAAATCTTGTTCACCAAAAATTCTAATTTTATTACCTCTGGCTACAACTTTAATTTTAGGAAAATACTTTTTAAGCTGCTCAATATTACTGTTTTGCGTGCCGAAAAAGTCTTTAGGGTTTATCTCTGTTAATTCAATAATTCTCTCGTTCAAATGTTAATTGTTTTATGTTAAAAATTAAATATTCTCTGTAAAATTAATAATAAAAATAAATTAGAGAAACTTACTTAATAATTTTTTTCTACTTAAAATATCAGAATGGTTTAATCTATTTTAAACGAAAAAAATTATGTAGGTTTGTATACAAATTTAGCAATTAATTTAGTAACCTGAGTTTGACCTACATATTTGTTTACAGTTTGAATGAATTTTTATTCAATTCGTAGGTGTTTTTTTGAAGGACTAACTGGTTAATTTGAAAAAATATGGCAAGAATTGGGAAAAACTCATCAAATCCTTTAGACATTCAAAGAAAAGGCAATCTTTTTCGGGTAAAATTATTAAAATATCTAGATATTCCTTTTAATTTTACAC
>CAZHYX010000067.1:0-11898 GCA_964536675.1 uncultured Flavobacteriaceae bacterium | reverse complement strand
AGTATGATTAGCGTATTATCTAAATGCCTAAAAATATATTTTTGTTAAAAATTAATACTTTTTTTATTTCCCTGTTCATTTAATTGGTCTATTTCAGCTAATTCGCTTTTTAATAACATCTATTTTATTTAAGTAAGATTATTTAATTCCATTTCATAATCATATTGTAGATCTTCATGTAAGGTAGCTACTGTTTTTTTAATCAACAGTATCTGACGATTAAAGATGTTTTGAAGCGATACATTTCTCGTCATAGACGGTTTCATTTCTTTAAGTACGCTACAAAAATGAATGAGTAATTCAGCTTCAGTTTCTTTATTTTTAGAATAACGAATATACTTTTTTACCATGCGTAGTATTTTACGAACACTCTTTTTAATATAAAAATAGCTACTGGTATTTATCAATTCAAACTGTGAATCAATTTCTGTTTTTACATTTTCTATATAGCCAGTTTCATTATCTACTTCATATAAAAGATAGGTCAATAATTCTTTATTCTCTTTTTTAAATTTTGACAAAAGCAAACAGAGTTCCTGCAGTTCCTCTTTTGATTGATAACTGAGTTCTTTTTTAAGTTGGCTGACGGTGGCTGCTTTCATTAATTAGACATTTTCTCTTTTGTGAATACAACTTTAGTAGAAGTCAATTCTTCATTATCTAAAGTAATTGTTTTAGTCTTAATAATAGCTGTGATAGAATCCTTTTTCAGGCTATTATTGGTAATGATATCAAAGGAGAGCTTTATTTTCTGAATAGAATCAGAAATTATTTGAGTTTTACCTATTTGCTGAACGTTTTTGATATCAACTTTCTGTGGAAAATAAGAAATAATTGTACTGTCTTCTGAAAGCTCATGTAGTTGTGCCCTAATATCATCAATAAATTCAGGATGTTGTCGTTGCAATACCAATAGGTCAAAATAATCTTGTAATTTTTGCTCAGTTAAATGTTGAAAAGTAAATGCTTCTTTTACATCTTCCATAGCAGAACTTTCAAGAACAGTTTCATTTTTTTCCATGTTAACACCTTCAATAGGTGCTTCATTTTTATGTTCATTAGCACATGAAATAATTAATAGAACAACAAATATGTTTACCAATTTTCTCATTGTATCATAAATTTAAGTTTTATAATTTTCCCATTTTTTGAAGTCTTATCTAATATTTTAATATTCTTTAAACTACTTGTGGGGATGGTTAACTTACTTATAAATTCATCTTTAGAATAAACTTCAACACCAATATTTTGGCTAAATACTTGATAGATTTGCGCATTATCATCTATTAATTTTTTTAACTGCTGTTTCCGTTTTCCCCAATCTTTTATATTTCCGTTTGAATAATAGTGTAACATCAATGCATAATTATCTGTTTGTAATTTAATAGTAGCATTGCTATTAACATCAATAGACCGTATAATGGTATCTGTTTTATAAAAGGGAGATTGTACCACAAATTTTAGCATTTTCTCTTTTGTTTTATAAACAAAACATCCTAAGCTATCCGTTTTTATATAAATAGGCGACTCAAACTCTTGCAGTAATTTTATATCTAATACTGTATTTATGATTTCGTTTTTATGTTCATCTATAAAACAAAATTCAAATTCATTTTTTGTGTTTCTAAAATAAAAAAATATTGCAACAATGGGAACTAAAAGAAGTAACCAAGCATAATTTTTTATTGTAATTGACTTTTTTGAAGTATCAAACGATTTGCTATGTGTATTTTTAAAAGCAGTCCAATTATCAAAATCTATATACTTACTAAGTATGTTTAATATATCTATTCGTGGTAGCTTTTGCGGTTCATTTTTTATATAGGTATAAAACCATTTTTCGCTAATTGTGGCTTTTACTTTATTGAATAGATCTTCCTGAAATACTGTAATGTCTTCACCTTTCCAATCTTCGATAGTAGAAGAAGCACTATTATTCGCTAAAAAAATGCGAGATATGTGTTGCTTTAAAAGATTAAAATAATATTTATCTTCAGGTTTCAAATTTACATATAGTGTTAAAAATCAGTAGTTTGTATTTTGTAAAACGATTTACAAACCCTTTACAAGTGTTTTTCAAAACAAATAGATGCTTCCTACATAAGTTTGCTCAAAATTAATTCTTAAAAATAGAAAATTATGAGAACAAATAAATTAAATTCACAAATTAAAATTTTAACTGTACTACTTTTAGTTGGACTATTGCTATCCTGTAATCAAAAGAAGTATAAAGAAAATGTATCTATTGATGGTGTTGCCGTTTCTGAATCGTATGGAGCAGTAGAAGACACTAAAACTCCTGTGTTAGAATCTACTACAGTAAAAAATGATATTTCTCAAAAGCTAAAAATTATTAAATCGGCTCATGTTAGATATAAAGTAAACATGGTTAAAAATGCTACCGGTCAAATTAATAGAATGCTACAACAGTTTAATGGTTATATCTCAGACCAACGTTTTCAAAATACGGTATATCAGATAGAAAATAGATTTACCATTAAAGTACCCGAACAACATTTTGATGTACTGATGGATTCATTAGTACAAGTGGCTGAATTTGTAGATTATGAAAATATTACTACACAAGATATAACCGAAGAATATATTGATCTAAAATCACGATTAAAGACAAAATTAGAAGTAAAACAACGTTATGAAACTATTTTACGACAACGTGCTAAAACGGTTAAAGATATTTTAGCAACTGAAGAAAGATTAGGTGTAATTCAAGAAGAAATAGAGGCAACACAAGGACGTTTGAACTATCTGACCAACAAAGTATCTTATAGTACAATCCAAGTAGATCTATATGAAACGGTTGATTATAAAGAAACACCTGAAAGTTATACCAGAACATTCTTTTCTAAAACCAAAGAAGGTTTTTCTTTTGGATGGAAATTGATAGAAAGTATTGTATTGGGAATTATCTATATATGGCCTTTGATACTGATGGGTGTTTTATTGTTTTTTATTATCAGAAAGAAGTTAAGAAAATAATAATTTCCCTAGAGATATGACCTACAAGGTCTACCAGACCTTGTAGGTTTTTTATAAAATTCAATCTGATGTTCTTTTTAAAATTAAAAAGTTATCATCCATCACATTACCTGTTAATATCAAGTTTCCAAAAGGAGCAGCAACGGTGGAAGCGGACATAGTACTACCATCTTCCAAATAAATCTGTTCAATTGTATAATCGCCTTTTGAGTGGTAGTTTATTTTAATAATTTCAGAAGGCGCTATTTCTTTGTTGCCTTTAGCATAAGCAGCAAATCGCAAAAGATTTGGGTGCGCACCAATCCATAAATTACCTTCAGTATCAAACTCTATATTGTCAACCCCAGTATTACAATCAATATCTTCAATAAAATTCAGCGTGCCATCATCATTTCTCGCATATACTTCTACTAAAAATTTACGGGGCGATGCTACAAATAATAGTTTACGTTTGGCGTCATAATTGATACCATTGGCATAGGCAATACCGTTGGCGATTTCGGTGTAGTTTTCACCATTAAAATAGATAACATTTGAAACTGCCAACCCACCATAATCTTCAACTAATTGTCCGATACCTTTAGTGTATTTATGGTCATTGGTAAAATAAAAATGATTTTTATCTATTTGAACAATGTCGTTTGGACTTATTATGGTAGAATGTTCTAGGGTTTTTACGTGCGTCAATTTTTTGTTATTTAATGTAAAAACTTCTAAAGTGTGCCCAGTTGGAGTATGATTGACAGCCATTACCTTATAAGTACTATCAATCTTTATCATAGAAATACCATGTGGCGCAAACGATTTTTTAAAATCTGCCGTAAGGTGTATTGGGATATAATTTTGACTTTTTAGATCTAGATAATATAGACCGCCATACTCTTCTTGGGTTTTAGGTAAAGATTTTCTTGCAGTTGCTGATACCAAAGCAAAACTATCAATTTGACTAATAGTAATATCTTCTGCACCTCGTAATGCTATTTTTTGTACAATTTCACCATTAAATTTATTTTCTATGGTTCTGAAAAAACCAGTAGAAATAAAGATATTGGCTACAAAAGCAAGGATTAATAATATGAATATTATGGCAGTTTTTTTAATGAGCTTCATAAAAATGAGGATTTGTTACGAAGATAAGAGATTCAAATGGATTTTAAAATTGAATTTGGGGTAATTTTTGTTCTTTTCGATTAATTAACAACCTGAATTCAAGTGGTTATTTTTGTATGAAGCCTAACCTAAGTATATGGTTGCGTTTTAATGCAACTACCAGTGATAAACGACTAGCTAGTCTTTTTTTATGAGAAATTCAAGTGAAAATAGACCATGAAAAAACCGAAGTTGTAAACTTCAGTTTTTAAATAAAAAGAAGCTGTGTGCTATCTTCATCAACTCTATTATAAAAATCGCCAATAAGATCTTCATCTTTTAAAAAGATTACATTTATTGTCTATATTTAGCAAACTTATTTTTTAATTGAAAATGCCAAATATTCAAGATAAAATTAAAGAGCTTCGTGAAGAACTCCGTCAACATAATTATAATTATTATGTACTAGATAATGCAATTATATCTGATTATGATTTTGATATAAAATTGAAAGAGTTACAACAGTTGGAGGGGCAGTATCCCGAATTTTTTGATGCCAATTCACCTACGCAACGTGTAGGTGGAGCCATTACTAAAAACTTTAAAACGGTTATACATAAAAACCGAATGTTTTCATTAGATAATAGTTATTCAAAAGAAGATCTATTAGATTGGGAAAAACGAATCAAAAAAATGTTGGGTATTGAACAGATTGAATATACCTGTGAATTAAAATATGATGGGGCTTCTATCAATTTGACCTATGAAAATGGTATTTTAAAAAGAGCTGTGACCAGAGGAGACGGATTTCAAGGAGATGATGTTACATCTAATGTTAGAACGATTCGTTCAATTCCTTTAGATGTATCTAAGTTTGAAAAGACTTCGCCAAATTTTGAAATAAGAGGTGAAATTATTCTTCCGTTTGATGGATTTAATAAAATGAATAAAGAACGTATAGAATCAGGAGAAGATCCTTATAAAAACCCTAGAAACACTGCCAGTGGAAGTTTAAAATTACAAGATAGTGCTGAGGTGGCAAAGCGTCCGTTAGACTGTTTACTATATCATGTTGTGGCTGATAGATTACCATTTACTACACACCATGAAGCCTTGGAAAATGCTAAAAAATCTGGATTTAAAATTCCGAATACATTAAAAATTGCCAATTCTATAGATGCTGTTTTTGATTTTATAAATCATTGGAATACAGAACGTCATCAGTTACCATATGAAACTGATGGAGTAGTTGTAAAAGTCAATTCTTTAGCACATCAAGATGAGTTGGGTTATACTGCAAAAGCACCACGTTGGGCAATTGCTTATAAATTTAAAGCTGAACAAAAAAGTACAGTATTAAAAAACATTTCTTATCAGGTTGGTCGTACAGGTGCTATTACTCCTGTTGCCAATTTAGAGCCAATTGAGTTGGCAGGGACTATTGTAAAGCGTGCTTCATTACATAATGCTGATCAAATTGGAAAATTAGATATTAGAGTAAACGACACCGTTTTTGTAGAAAAAGGCGGGGAGATTATTCCGAAAGTGGTTGGTGTTTATTTGGACAAAAGACCTCTGGACTCTCTTGCAACAATATATATTACTCACTGCCCGAATTGTGGAATAGCCTTAGAAAGAAAAGAAGGTGACGCCAAACATTATTGTCCTAATGAATATGGTTGTCCAACACAAATTACAGGTAGAATTCAGCATTATATCAGTCGAAAAGCATTAGATATTGACGGATTGGGTTCAGAAACAGTTGAATTATTATTTAAAGAAAATTTGATTAGCAATTATGCTGATTTATACGATTTAAAAGTTGAACAGATTACTCCCTTAGAACGGATGGCTGAAAAATCTGCGCAGAATATGGTTGAAGGTATAGAGGCTTCAAAACAAATTCCGTTTGAGAAAGTATTATTTGGACTAGGTATTCGATTTGTAGGCGAAACGGTTGCCAAAAAATTAGCAAAACACTTTAAGAGTATTGATAATTTAATGCGAGTCAATTTTGAAGAATTGATTGCTGTTGATGAAATTGGAGATAGAATAGCTGAAAGTATCATAGATTTTTCTAATAATTTGATAAATATTCAATTGATTGATAGACTTAAGAGTTATGGAGTGCAGTTGCAACTTTCCGCAGAAGTGTTAGAGAGTCAAACAGACATCTTACAAGGTAAAATATTTGTAGTTTCTGGGGTGTTTTCTAAAATGAGTAGAAACGAACTCAAAAAATCTATTGAAGATAATGGTGGGAAAGTTTCGAGCTCAATCTCTAAAAAAACAACCTATATTATTGCAGGAGATAATATGGGACCAAGTAAACGTGTAAAAGCAGAAGAACTTAAAATTCCTATTATTTCTGAAGATGATTATTTAGAAATGTTATAAAATTCCAAAGGCCTAATAATTTTTTAACATTTTTATAAGAGTGTCCTTAACAACAAATTTAGTATTTTCGATACTTATAAATCTTAATAAAATGAAATCTACATGATTAAAATAATTATTTTAATCATAAAAGATTCCATGTGACCATTAAAAATAATAAAAATTAGCACATGAAAAAAATAATTCTTTTTTTAATAACAGTTTCACTTACTTTTGCAACTTCGTGTAAAAAAGAAAAAATGAATAACAACAATATAAAACCACCAATAGCTGATAAAGTTCCTAAAGAACTAGAAAAGCATGGTGATGTTAGAATTGATAATTATTATTGGATGCGATTGACTGATGAGCAGAGAAATGATAAAACACCTGATGAGCATACACAAAAGGTAAAAGATTATCTAAATGCTGAAAATGATTATTTCGATAAAAAAATGGCACATACAATGCAGTTTAGAAAAGATCTATTTGAAGAAATGAAATCACGTATTAAGGAAGATGATGAGTCTGTACCTTATAAAAATAATGGCTATTTTTATATTACCAAATATGAAATAGGAGGTCAGTACCCTATCCATTCTCGAAAAAAAGAAACGTTAGAAGCTGATGAAGAAATTCTATTTGATGTCAATAAAATGGCTGAAGGTCATGATTAT
Source organism: uncultured Flavobacteriaceae bacterium (assembly GCA_964536675.1). GTDB lineage: Bacteria > Bacteroidota > Bacteroidia > Flavobacteriales > Flavobacteriaceae > Aureibaculum. The sequence continues at coordinate 4,759 of CAZHYX010000067.1, read as the reverse complement.
TATGCACTAAGAGGTGTAAATGTGAGTCCGAATAACAAATTGATTGCTTTTGCTACTGATACCGTGAGTCGTCGTCAATATACATTGCAATTTAAAAATTTAGAAACAGGTGAAATTTATCCTGACAAAATTGATAACACTGCAGGTAGTGCTACATGGGCTAATGATAATAAAACTGTTTTTTACACAAAGAAAGATCCTGTTACTTTAAGAAGCGATAAAGTTTACAAGCATATATTGGGTACTGATGCATCAAAAGATGTTGTAGTCTATTATGAAAAAGATGATACCTATGGTACATTTGTTTATAAGACCAAGTCAAAAAAATATATTGTAATTGGCTCGTATAGTACTTTAACAAATGAATATCAAGTATTAGATGCCAGTAAACCAGATGGAAAATTAAGAATGATTCAATCTCGAATTCACGGATTAGAATACGGAATTTCACATTATAAAGATCATTTTTATATTTTGACCAATAAAGACGAGGCAACCAATTTTAAATTGATGCGAACTCCCGAAGATAAAACTACTGTTGAAAATTGGGTTGATGTTATACCACATAGAGAAGATGTATTACTAGAAGATATCTCCATTTTTAAAGATTATTTGGTCTTAGAAGAACGAACAAACGGATTGAACAAGATTAGAATTAAACGTTGGGATAATTCAGATGATTATTACTTACCTTTTGATGAAGAAACTTATTCTGTAGGTGTTTATGGTAATTCTGAATTCGATACAGATATTATCCGTTATGGATATCAATCGTTTACAACGCCATCTTCTGTTATCGATTTTAATATGAAAGATAAATCTAAAGATATTAAAAAAGAGCAAGAGGTCCTTGGCGGAAAATTTGATAAGAATAATTATACGAGCGAAAGAGTTTGGATAAAAGCCAGAGATGGTAAAGAAGTTGCAGTATCTATTGTTCGTAGAAAGGATACGGAATTAAGTAAAAAGACACCTTTATTATTATATGCTTATGGTTCTTATGGCTATACTGTTTCTGATGGATTTAGTACAACAAGACTGAGTTTATTAGATAGAGGTTTTGTATATGCCTTGGCACATATTAGAGGAAGCCAATATTTAGGTAGACCATGGTATGAAGATGGTAAATTATTCAATAAAAAGAATTCGTTTACTGATTTTGTTGATTGTGCAAAAGGATTGATTGTAAAAGGATATACCTCTGAAAATCATTTATATGCAATGGGTGGATCAGCCGGAGGTTTATTGATGGGAGCTGTCGTAAATATGAATGCTGAGTTGTTTAATGGTATTGTAGCTTCTGTACCTTTTGTAGATGTTATGACAACTATGTTAGACGATACCATTCCGTTAACTACCTCTGAGTATGATGAATGGGGGAATCCGAATGAAAAAGAATCTTATGATTATATGTTATCATATTCTCCTTATGACAATGTTGAAAAGAAGGAATACCCTAATATGCTGATAACAACGGGCTTGCATGATTCTCAAGTACAATACTATGAACCGGCAAAATGGGTGGCAAAATTAAGAGAATATAAAACGGATAATAACGTTTTATTGCTGCATACCAATATGGAAGCAGGTCATGGCGGGGCATCAGGAAGGTTTAATGCATTAAAGGAAACAGCAATAGATTATGTTTTTATATTAGATTTAGAGGGAATTAAAAAATAATTTAAAAAAAAGTATTAAATTTGCCCGTTATTTAAGATTAATCGTAATTAATTTTTATGAAACGAGCATGTTAAAATTTCCCTTTCTCAAGGGAATGATTAATAGCGAACAACATGCGACCGTTAAAAAAGAATAAATGATAAACACATGAAACATAATTTAGGTGTTAACCAAAATGTGTTAGAACTTATTGGAAATACTCCAATGATTAAGTTGAATAAGATCACCCAGAATTTAAAAGGTGAGTTCTATACAAAATTTGAAGGGTATAACCCAGGCCATTCAACTAAAGATAGAATAGCATTGCATATTATAGAGCAAGCAGAAAAGCAAGGTATTCTTAAAAAGGGAACAACCATTATTGAAACTACTTCAGGTAATACAGGTTTTAGTTTAGCAATGGTGAGTATTATTAAAGGATATGATTGTATTCTTGCTGTAAGCTCAAAATCATCTAATGATAAGATTGATATGCTTAAGGCTATGGGCGCAAAAGTATATGTTTGCCCGGCTCATGTAAGTGCTGACGACCCTCGCTCTTATTATAATGTTGCTAAGAAATTACATTCTGAAATTGCAGATTCTGTATATATTAATCAGTACTTTAACCAATTAAATATTGATGCTCATTATAACACAACAGGCCCTGAAATTTGGGAGCAAACTAAAGGTGAAATTACACATTTAGTGGCAGCAAGTGGTACAGGTGGTACAATTTCAGGAGTGGCGAAATATTTAAAAGAGAAAAACCCAAATATCAAGATTATTGGTGTAGATGCTTTTGGGTCAGTATTGAAAAAATTCCATGAAACAGGTGAGTTAGATCCGAAAGAAAGCTATCCTTATAGAATAGAAGGGTTGGGTAAAAATTTAATCCCTACCGCTACAAATTTTGACATTATTGATACTTTTGAAAAAGTAAATGATGAAGATAGTGCACATAGAGCTCGTGAAATAGCATTGACCGAAGGTGTTTTTGCCGGTTATACAAGTGGCGCTGCATTGCAGGCTGTTTTTCAATTGGCTGAAAGAGGAGAATTTGATAAGAATAGTAAAGTTGTTGTTGTTTTTCCTGATCATGGTTCAAGATATATGAGTAAGGTATTTAGTGATGTTTGGATGCGTGAACAAGGCTTTTTTGATACGCAAAAACATGCGCATGCCGAAGTTGAGTTTATAAAATAGATTAATTTTTATAATATTTAACGAGGCTTTTATTTTTGAAAGCCTCTTTTTTTATGAACTATTTTAGAGATGTTATCAAAAATAACTATATTTAACTCAATTATTTTCGAAAAAACATGTTAAAAAGAGTTGCTTACAGTCTTGAAAAATAGTAGAAAAAGTGATTACTTTGTACCTGCATAAAATTTAAACGTGTGAAAGACTTATTTGAAAGAATAATAAAAGATAAAGGACCATTAGGTAAATGGGCTGAACAAGCAGAAGGGTATTTTGTATTTCCTAAATTGGAAGGACCTATTTCTAATAGAATGGGTTTCAATGGTAAAAAAGTAATTACCTGGAGTATCAATGATTATTTAGGCTTGGCAAATCACCCAGAAGTAATAAAAGCAGATAGCGAAGCAGCTGCGGAGCATGGTATGGCTTATCCTATGGGTGCAAGAATGATGTCAGGTCACACACCTTTTCATGAGCAATTAGAACAAGAATGTGCTGATTTTGTAGGTAAGGAAGCGGCTTATTTGGTAAATTTCGGATATCAAGGTATGGTATCAGCCATTGACGCTTTAGTAACTAAACATGATGTAATTGTGTATGATATGGATACGCATGCATGTATTATTGATGGTGTTCGTTTACATGCAGGTAAACGCTTTGTGTATAAACATAATGATGTTGAAAGTTTAGAAAAGAACTTACAAAGAGCAACAAAAAAAGCTACTGAAACTAATGGAGGAATTTTAGTAATTTCTGAAGGTGTTTTTGGGATGCGAGGCGAACAAGGCAAACTAAAAGAAATAGTTGCTTTAAAAGAAAAATATAACTTTAGATTTTTGGTTGACGATGCACATGGCTTCGGAACCCTAGGAGAAGGTGGTAGAGGTACTGGTTTTGAGCAAGGCGTTCAAGAAGGTATAGATGTATATTTTGCAACTTTTGCAAAGTCAATGGCAGGTATAGGTGCATTTTTTGCAGCTGACGAAGGCATTATTCAATATTTACAGTATAATATGCGCTCACAAATGTTTGCTAAATCATTACCAATGGCAATGGTTAAAGGAGCATTAAAGCGATTGGATATGCTGCGTACAATGCCGGAATTAAAAGAAAAATTATGGCAAAACGTAAATGCATTACAAAATGGTTTGAGAGCAGAAGGCTTTGATTTGGGAACTACACAAACATGTATCACCCCCGTTTTCTTAAAAGGAGATATTCCTGAAGCAATGGCAATGGTAAAAGATCTAAGAGAAAATTATGGAGTGTTTTGTTCGATAGTTGTCTATCCTGTGATTCCAAAAGGGTTGATAATTTTACGAATGATTCCTACAGCTACACATACATTGGAAGATGTTAAAGAAACTATTGAAGCATTTTCAGGTATGAGAAGTAAACTCGAAAAAGGAATTTATAAACGTATTGCAGCTGCTATGATGTAAGCAGGATGCCATTGAATCTAGACGTAGTCGATGATGAAATGTGCATATCGCTTACCCCGAACGACCAGAGGGAGATTCGGGATCTATTTAAATTTGTGTAATAAGTTTGTCTTAAGCATCTTTCGCTTGATATAAACTTCGTCGAAAGGCTTATTTCGAACGACTAAAAGGAGTTTCGGAGCCTTTTTAAATTTAGTTCTGAATAAAGAACCAAAATCCAAATTTTTCAAGTTTTTTGAGTTGCTCCAGATTCCTATCGGGATTTTATGCCAATTGCTTTAACAAAAAAACTTTAATTTGCTTAGATAATGGAAGTATAGTTAATGATTATGAAATGTTAAATCTAGCCTCTAATAATAGGCTACCCTAAAAGTTTAATGATTTCAATATTTCACTAACCTTAGAAGTTACGTTAGTGCTCATAAAAAACTCAATGAATGTAATTAAAAAAATAA
>CAZHYX010000066.1:0-12046 GCA_964536675.1 uncultured Flavobacteriaceae bacterium | reverse complement strand
GGATTTATTTTAGAAATCAATGAAAAATTTCCAAAAAGGAATGATATTATTCTTTTTAATGATTATTCTTTTAAAATTGAAGTATTAGATAAAAAGCGTATCAAACAAATTAAAGTAACTATTCCTAATGAATAAAAATAAATTATTAAATATTAAATTATTGTCATTCTTAAGAAAACGGGAGGCTATTATTATTTTTCTTCTATTACTATTAACATTACCCTCTTGTAATGAAGAAACCTTCCCGAAACCAAAAGCATTTTTGCGGTTAGCTTATGAGACACCACATTATCAAAGAATAAATACTGTTTGTCCTTATTCTTTTGAGGTTTCCAATCAAGCCAATACAATTCCGAATCAACAATGCTGGATGAATATTGAATATCCTAAACTAAAAGCCACATTAAATATTACATATAGACCAGTTGAGAATAATCTAAACGAGTTATTACGTGAGGCCGAAAAACTAACATACAACCATACTATTAAAGCTGATGGTATTAGTACACCTCAACTTTATGATAATTTTGAAAATAGAATCTTTGGAGCCTTATTTGAAGTAAGAGGAAATGCCGCATCACCATTACAATTTCATTTAACTGATAGCACCAAACATTTTATTACAGGTGCTTTGTATTTTAAAGTACAACCTAATTATGATTCTATTTTACCTGCAATAAGATATATTGAAAAAGATATAAAGCATTTGATGGAAACCTTGAAGTGGGAAAAATAAAGTAATGATATTACAACATTATAAATTCACAAAAACAATTAGAATTTGGTTAATTATAGGTCTAATTATGCTTATAGGTCAAGTTATTCTTGGTGGCATAACTAGACTCACAGGTTCTGGTCTTTCAATTACACGTTGGGATATTGTTAGTGGGGTTATTCCGCCATTAAATGTAGCACAATGGCAAGATGCTTTTGAACTATACAAACAAACACCTCAATATCATAAAATAAATAAACACTTTACATTGAGTGATTTTAAGTTTATTTATTTCTGGGAGTATGTACATCGCCTTTGGGCGAGAATTCTTGGATTTATATTTTTAATTCCATTTATCATATTTATCATTCGTAAACAAATTAATTTTTATTTGATTAAACGATTAGGTTTGGTAATATTCTTTACCGCACTTACAGCTTCTGCAGGTTGGATAATGGTTAAAAGCGGACTTGTAGACAGACCTTGGGTTAATGCTTATAAATTAAGCCTCCATTTTATATTAGCCGTTTTAAGTATTTGGGCAATGGTAAAGACTATTGCCGATGTTTATAACTACAAAAATGAATATACTAAACCAAAAACAAGTTTTTTGTTTATATTGATTATTATTACATATGTTCAAATGGTCTTTGCGGGTTTAATGGCTGGAATGAAAGCTGGTCTGTATTATCCTTCTTGGCCAGATATGAATGGTCGTTTTATCCCGGAAGTATTATTAAAAGCCTCTAACTGGACTTGGTTAAACTTAACAAATTACGATACTTTTGTTTTTGCTCCTGCGCTAGTTCAGTTTACACACAGATTATTAGCATATATACTACTTATATTAACTACTTATTTATATTTTAAATACCGCTCAAACGTCTATAAAATTGCTAAATTTTGGTTAAATATATCTTTTGTGTTAATTTTTTTGCAATTGGCGCTAGGTATTCTGACATTGATAAATATAAAGACAGGTATTCCTTTAATTTATGGAGCTTTACATCAATTAGTAGGCATCCTTTTCTTTATAAGCTTATTGTTTTTATTTTTTTCTTTAAGAAAAGCTTTTGATTAAATTATTGCATAAAAAAAGGCTTCCGAATCGGAAGCCTTTTTTTTAAGTTATAGTTGTAAGGAATTATTGTTTTACAGCATCCTTTACATCTTCTACTTTTTTAGCAGCAGCATCCTTAACGTCAGCAGCGCCTTCTTTTACAGCATCAACAGCATCTCCTGCTTTGTCCTTTGCTTCTTTACACGAAACAGCAATTAAACTTACTAAAGCAATTGCTAAAAATCCTTTTAATAATTTCATTTGTTTGATAATTTTAGTTTTATACGTTAACGAAACGCAAAATAACCAATTATATTTCACAAAACAAAGGTTTTTTTTTTGTTTTCTTATTTAGTGGTCTTTATATCAGCTACTTTATATAAATCGCCACCTGCAATTTTCTCAACAACAGTAATAATTTCTTTTTCAGATACTTTATTAGCATCATACTCAACAATTCCTTTTTTACTTTCAAAATTCACCTCAGCAAATTTTATACCTTCAGTTTTTGACAATTTAGATTGAATGATTCTGGCACAACCTATCTCGCAAGTCATCCCTTCAATATTTAAAGCAACTTTTTTTAAATTAGGAGCAGTAGAGAGTTCCTTTTTATCGATTGGTTTATCCTCTATAATTTTCTGTACTGATTTCTTTTCACAAGAAGAAAACATTAAAATAAAACATATTAAAGTTATCAGTTTTGTAATTTTTTTCATTCTCCTTAAAGTTTTAGAAGACAAAAATAAATTATTCTGAATTATTATACCATTTTTGCAGTAACTAATTCTTTGCATGAAAAATGCCCAACTTCGCTGGCTTTATTTAATAATACTTTCTATAATTTGGGGAAGTTCCTTTATTTTAATTAAAAAAGCTTTGATTGGTTTAACACCAATACAAGTTGGAGCATTACGGATTTTAATTACAGCCTTTGTATTGGTACTTGCAGGTTTTAAACAGATTTTTACCATAAAAAAACAACATTGGTACTATATTTTTTTAACAGCTATTTTAGGTACATTTTTTCCTGCATTTTTGTTCGCATATGCTATCAAAGGAATTGATAGCTCAATAGCTTCAATTTTAAACTCATTAACACCTTTAAATACATTAATTATTGGTGCATTGCTTTTTGGTTTCTCTTTTTTACGTCACCAATTATTTGGAATTTTAGTTGGTTTAATTGGTACAGCTATTCTTATTTTTAAAGGCGCTGAACTAAACCCTAATCAGAATTACTGGTATGCACTTTTTGTAATACTCTCTTCTATTGGTTATGCTTTTAATGTTAATATTCTTAAAAAACATTTATCAGATTTAAGTGCCTTAGCTGTTACTACAGGTAATTTTATCATTCTTATCATTCCAACATTTATAGTGCTTTGGTACTCAGACTTTTTTCAAACTTTTGATTATTCTGAAACAACTTACGTATCATTAATGTACATGGTAATTTTGGCGGTCTTTGGTACAGCTTTCGCTAAAACTTTATTTAATAAACTAGTACAAATGTCTTCCCCTATATTTTCTACTTCAGTTACATATTTAATACCTATTGTCGCGGTCTTTTGGGGAGTATTAGACGGCGAAAATCTAACCGTAATTCAACTAATTGGTGGTGCTTTAATTCTTTTAGGTGTTTATTTAACAAACCGAAAATAAAAAACTACCAAATAAGCTCTTGTCTATTTATAAAATAGGAGTATATTTGCACCCGCCTAAACAAAAAAATGTAGGCGCATTTTAAAAATATAAATTATGTACGCAATTGTAGAGATAGCAGGGCAGCAATTTAAAGTTGCAAAAGACCAGAAGGTATTTGTACATCGTTTACAAGAAAAAGAAGGTTCAAAAGTAACTTTTGACAATGTTCTTTTATTGGATGATGGCAAAATAACCATTGGCGCCCCAGCTATAAAAGGTGCAGCAGTGACTGCTAAAATTTTAAAACACCTTAAAGGTGACAAAGTGATTGTTTTTAAGAAAAAACGAAGAAAAGGATATAAAGTTAAGAATGGACACCGTCAGTATTTATCTGAAATACAAATTGATAGTATTATTGCAAGCGGTGCTAAAAAAGTTGCGCCTGTAAAAAAGGTAACACAAAAGGAAGAAGCTCCTAAAGCGGAAGTCAAAAAAGAAGCTGCTCCTATTGTAGTAGTAAAAAAAACAATATCAAAACCAGTTGCTAAAAAAGCAACAAAAGCTGATGATTTAAAAAAGGTTGAAGGTATAGGTCCTAAAATTGCTGAATTATTTGTAGCAGCAGGAATCGATACTTTTGCTAAACTAGCAAAAGCCCCACAAAAAGATCTAAAGACAATTTTAGAAGGTGCTGGTTCAAGATATGCTTCTAAAAATCCGGGTTCTTGGCCTAAGCAAGCTAAAATGGCTGCTGAAGGTAAATGGGATGAGCTTAAAAAATGGCAAGACGAAACTAAAGGTGGTATTGAAAAATAACCCCTCAAATTATATTTAACAATCATGCCTGTCTAGCTGACAGGTTTAAAACTATAAATCATGGCACATAAAAAAGGTGTAGGTAGTTCTAAAAATGGTAGAGAATCAGAATCGAAACGATTAGGTGTTAAGATTTTCGGAGGTCAAGCTGCCATTGCAGGTAATATTATTATCCGCCAAAGAGGAACAAAACATTATCCAGGAGAAAATGTTTATATGGGTAAAGACCATACATTACATGCTCAAGTTGATGGTGTTGTCAAATTTACTAAGAAAAGAGATAATAGATCTTATGTTTCTATTACTCCAATTGAAGCTTAATCTTATTAGCTAATAAATTATATAAAACCCTTACCATTTTGTGGTGAGGGTTTTTTTAGTGAGAGACTCTATTTTTTATAAGTTCATTTGTGGCAGACAAAACAAAAATAGGTAGGTCGAACTAATTCCGCTGAATAGCCGAATCTTTTAAATCAATTGCATTGGGTTAATTTCTTCATAAAAATGAAATAAAATAATGTAGATTTGTAATCTAATTTACCAATTTGAGTACGTTACAACGCTTTTTTAAAGATACCATTATTTACGGAATTGCCGCTGTATTACCTAGAGCAATAAATATACTACTCACCAGATTACACACCGAAAAGCTCGAATCAGATAAATTTGCTGAAAACACCTGGTATTTTGTTTTTGCAGCTTACTTTATTGCCTTTTTAAGTTTTGGCCTAGAAACCGCTTTTTTTAGATTTTTTTCCAAGGAAAAAGAAAAAGGGAAGATAGTCTCAACATCATTTATAACATTATTAGCTTCAACTCTTATATTTTTATCAATATTGTTAATATTTAATGACGATGTTGCTTCGTTATTAGGTTTTGCTAATCCTACACATTTAAAAATACTCACTTTTGTTACGGCATTAGATTTATTGGTTGTTATACCTTATGCTTATTTGCGTGTAACAAACAGGCCTATAAAGTTTACATTTTTTAAAGTATCAAATATTATTATTTATGCCTTTTTCAATCTTTTCTTTTTGTGGTTTGTACCTTATGCGTTAAAAAATAATATTTCTTTACCCAATATAATAACTGATTCTTATCAAACGACTCCTACAGTAGTTTATATTTTTATTGCCAACTTAATAGCCAGTTTTATTACTTTTTTAATGCTATTACCTAGCATATTTCAATTTAAGTTTGAATTTGATAAAAAAATTCTCAAAAAAATGTTGGTCTACGGATTGCCAATTATGGTTGGTGGCTTGGCTTATGTTACCAATGAAAATTTAGATAAATTGCTACTTGGTAATATGATAGGAAAAGAACAAATGGGTATCTATGCCGCTTGTTATAAACTAGGTGTTTTTATGACCTTATATATTATGGCTTTCCGTTTGGGAGCAGAACCTTTCTTTTTTAATCATGCCGACAAAGCAAATGCAAAAGAAACCTATGCCAAGATCTTAACTTGGTTTACTATAATAGGCGCATTTTTTATGCTCATTGTGGTAGTTTATATCAATCTATTTGCAGGCATTTTATTAGGTAAACCTGAGTATTTTGAAGCCTTGGCAATTGTACCAATAATTTTATTAGCAAATCTTTTTTTAGGTATTTACAACAACTTATCTGTATGGTATAAACTAACCGATAAAACGAAATACGGAATGTATTTCTCAATCTTTGGTGCTGCCTTGACCATTGCATTTAATATTATTTTTATACCTATAATTGGCTATATGGCTTCCGCATGGGCTACACTTATTGCTTATAGTGGAATGACATTGATTTCCTATTTTTATGGAAAGAAATATTATAAAGTACCTTACAATATTGGCAAAGTGTTTTTATATATTATTGTCTCTGTAGTATTATCATATCTGTCCTATTATCATTTCCCGGAAAACTATATCATTTCTACAATATTCATTATAGTTTTTATAGCCTTTATAGCTATCAATGAAAAAAACGAACTCAAATCAATCTTTAGTAAATGACCATAAAAATCATCAATAAATCAAAACACAAATTACCTCACTATGAAACTTCGGCTTCTGCTGGAATGGATTTACGAGCAAACTTAGATGATAGTATCACACTAAAACCCTTAGAACGCGCCATCATTAAAACCGGACTGTTTATCGCGTTACCTAACGGGTACGAAGCACAGGTAAGACCAAGAAGTGGATTAGCAGCCAAAAAAGGAATTACCGTATTGAACGCACCCGGAACCATTGACGCAGACTATCGTGGTGAGATTGGCGTGATATTAGTAAATCTTTCCAATGAAAATTTCACTGTTAATGATGGTGAAAGAATAGCACAATTAGTTATTGCTCAATATACACAGGCTATTTGGGAAGAAGTAGAAATACTCGAAGAAACTAAACGTGGTAAAGGTGGTTTTGGGAGTACAGGGGTTTGATTAGTCAGTGTTTTAAAATAACAACACCTACTGGTTATGATATTTATTCAATAGTGCGATTACCTCATCTTTGATCTCTTGATTTCCATTTTTTCTTTTTTTAGTAAAAACAAAAGGCCAAAAAATGCCTAAAACAAAAATATAAAGAAACCGTTGATCCCAAACCGACTTTAACTCAATAACATTTTTAACTGGTTTAACTTTTAGAGCCGTTCTCTGTAATGTCCTTTTTCTTCTGCCTACTTCAAACGTATTTCTAAAATCTTTTGTTACAAACCGACTAGGTAAATCTTTTTTTAAATTTTCAACTAAAACTTTTATTTTTAATAGGTTATTATATTTTAAAATTGTTTTCATTTTTCAAGTATTACTTGATTATTATTAAAATCTTATTTTTCATTTAGCAATAGTTAACCCTTCCACTCACGATAAGGCGTGACACCTTCCCTTACTAAGGTCATTTCCTAGTTAATGGCATTGAGTAATATTTTATCTTTCAAAAGTAAGGTTTAACAAAATGTCACATTGAGCCTTTCGACTGTCGCTCAAGACAGGCTAATCGAAATGCTTAGAAACATCAACATTAAAGCCCTTCGACTTTAGTTTATACTGAGCGTAGCCGAAGTGCTCAGGGTGACATACTAATTACTTTTCAAACTAAAAATGCCTCATTCTAGGAAATGACCCTTACTAAGGGAAGGAGTTTTGATTCTAACTAAATCTACTATAACCTCAAATCCGAAAAAGTATAAAAATAATCATCTAAAATTTTTCTAATTTCAATAACTATCAGAATATAAACTTTGGTTTCAAAAACGATATAGTGGCAATTTTTTTCTTTTTCATGCCTTTTTCCCAAAATCTAATTTTTAATGATTTTCCAGTTTTTCTATTCGTTCTATCAACTGTCTATTTATTTTTTCTAAAACTGCTGTTTTATCGTGTAATTCTTGTATGGCTTTGGTAAGCAAGGGTATAAAGTCATTATAGCGTAAACTCAAATTCCCTTCGTCATCTGTGGTCAACATCCCACTATTTGTATAGCCTATTTTGTTGAGTAATAATTCTACATCTTGCGCTATAAAACCTATTTCACGAGTATTGATTTTATTATTCTTTCTGATATAATCAACGGGTTTGAGTTGTGTAATCAAGTCTAAACCATACGGTAATACTTGAATATCATCTTTCCAGGCAGCATCAGAGGTAATGGTCCAGGCTACTTGAATGCCGGCATAAGTAACTGCTGTGTTACCAATACGTATTTGGTTAAAACCAGTAGTATTAGGCACCTGAGCATTAAAACCAATGGCTGTATTATTACTTCCAAAGGTAAGATTTAAAAGTGCAGCAGCACCCATAGCAGTATTTCTATTTCCTTGAGTTTTATTCCGAAGTGCAGAACGACCAGTAGCAGTATTACTATCACCAATAGTATTACGAAGCAATGCCGAAACCCCATTAGCGGTATTGTTGCTCCCAGTGGTATTGTCCTTAAGTGCAGAAACTCCATTGGCAACATTAAAATTACCTGTTCTGTTGGTAGAAAGTGCTTGATAACCTGTAGCTGTATTATCATGTCCCGTAGTGTTCCTTGAAAGTGCTATTGAACCATTGGCAGTATTTCGTGAACCTGTGGTATTATTTTCAAGTGCAGAAGATCCTGTAGCCGTATTAACATCTCCCCTATTAATAAAAAGTGCAGAAAATCCATACGCAGTATTTCGTGAACCTGTGGTATTATTTTCAAGTGTACGATTTCCAGTAGCCGTATTAAAATCTCCAGTTGTATTGTCTTCAAGTGCAGAAACCCCATTGGCGACATTAAAACTTCCTGTAGTGTTGCTAGAAAGTGCATTAGCACCTGTAGCGGTATTATGAGTTCCTATAGTATTATTTTCAAGTGCATTATGCCCAGTAGCGGTATTCGAACCTGCTGTGGTGTTATTTAGCAGTGCATTACGCCCAGTAGCAGTATTGTTAGAACCTGTGATATTTTTTTGAAGTGCTTGAAAACCCATAGCAGTATTTCTAGATCCTATAGTATTATTTCTAAGTGCTTCAACACCATATGCAGTATTAAAATCTCCTGTTGTATTGTTAAGCAATGCTGAAACACCACTTGCGGTATTATCAGACCCTGTGGTGTTGCGTAATAGTGCAGAAACACCGTTGGCAGTATTTTTTGTCCCTGTAGTATTACCAGCAAGTGCCGAAGTCCCAGTAGCGGTATTGCTTAACCCCGAAGTATTAGAGCCAAGTGCGAAAGATCCTGTGGCAGTATTCAAATCTCCTGTAGTGTTATTTAGAAGTGCAGAAAATCCAGTAGCAGTATTCTGTATCCCTATAGTGTTACTGAAAAGTGCTTTAAATCCAATAGCAGTATTAAAATCTCCTGTGATATTGCTTTCTAGTGCACGAGCTCCACTGGCGGTATTCTCGGTTCCTGCAGTATTACTGAAAAGTGCAGAAAATCCAGTAGCAGTATTATTAGCTCCTGTAGTGTTGTTAGAAAGTGCTTGAAAACCTATGCCTACATTTTCGTTATTAGTACCATCATCATTTGTACCGGCATCTAATCCTAAAAACAACGATGAGCCATCTCCGTCAGATCTACCGTCTTCCAGTCCATTTATATTTTTAGCACCGCCGCCATTACCTGCTATAATTGCATAGGATACTGCAAAGAGTTCTGTGGTACCAATTTCGGTTCCATCGATAGATATGGTAACGAAAACTGCCACTCCTCCCCATGACAAACTATTATAATTACCAATAATTGCATTGCCATTCCCTATTGCCAAACTAAAAACGCCTTTTGCATCTGTAGTTATCGTATGATTTTCCTCATAACTAACAGCCGCAGTTGGAGCTCCAAATTTTAAAGCAATGCTCACAGTTATAGTCTGATCTGCCAAAGGATTACCGGAAGCATCAGAGGCCACCCCTTGGTAGTTTATAAAGTTTGATTGTGGGGTTTGTGAAAAAATGTTTGTGTTTAGTATTAAACACATGGTTAAAAATAAAAGTTGTAATTTTTTGTTCATGGTTTCTAGCATTTAATATGTTAGTGATGTTGTTTTAAATATCATTGCGAAGGCATTTAATTATAACTCAAATAGGGTTCAAATTTTAAAAATGCCTGTGGCAATCTCTTTATTTATAAGCCCTCCCTTTCGACAAGCTCAGGGTGCCGTCAAAACGTCATTTTTTAATGATTTTAAACGATTCCCATCCCAACCCTTCCCAAAGGGAAGAGCTTTCATGAGTTTTTAATTTTTTATGATTTTAAACGATTTAACAGTATTATAATCAGTAAATTGTAGGTTTACCAAATACACCCCGTTTTGTAAATGTTCTATATTCAAGCTGTTATGACCTTGATTGAAAGTACTAGTTCCTACTAATTGCCCGGTCATGGTATAGATTGTTAATTTAGCCTTACCTGTAATATTGGTTAGGTCTATACTTAAGTTTTCGGTTACAGGGTTAGGGTATACCTTAATAGCTGTACTCAACAATTGTTCATCAACTGATAAGGTAGTACTGCTACTTGCAGCAGCTAAAAAGCCTTGATTAATTGTAATGTTATTTTGTATGGTTCCAATAATAGGTTCGCCAATGGTAAATATTAATTTATATGTTGCATTATTGATACTATTTCCGGCTACAGCAAAAACTTGCTTATCAACTGTTTGAGCTGATGTCATAGCAAAAGTCAATACTATAAGAATACTGGTCGTACTTATTTTTTTGCTTACAAAAAATGCAAGTGTTTTTAAAGACTTTCTGAACACCCAAATATTGGAATAAAATAATCTGCGGTTTTTCTTTAAATAGTTCATAGTATTTATTTAATTAAGTTAAACTGAAAGTTTTAAACTTAGGGTCAAAATTAACTATCACTAATTCAAAACAGTAAAATGGAGGTCTCATATCATAAGAGAATAGTCTCATAATCAGAAATATATGATAGCTACAGGCCGAAAGATATAGTTAGCACATAAAATGATTTAGTTATCTTAGATATTAGGAAGAAGGGGTATTGCAAACTTATAGCAACACTAAAATTAAAACTAAACTACTATGGATTGGAAATCCATAGGTTTTATAAAACAAGCTAATTTTATTCGTTTGAAAACAAAATATTTGAAATTGATTTTAGAATATCGATTAACGAATTTTGAAGTAAAAAAAAGGAACTAATATGATCAATTCATTGAAAACAAGTTTCTTAAACTTCTTAATTCTTAAATCGTTAATCTTTGTTCTGAAATTCAAAATGAAATAACATTTATAGAAACTAAAGTAGCTGCAATAAAATTGCAGGGTTTTAACCTTTAACTAGATAATAAAATATAAATTATGACTTTTGATATAATGAAGGAACCACACCATATAACTCTTTAAAACGCTTGGCAAAATAAGATAAGTCGTTAAACCCAACTTTATAAGCGATTTGACTAACCGTGTCTGCTTTTTGAGATAATAATTGAGCAGCCCGTTTTAATCTGAAATTACGTAATAACTCACCAGGTGCTTCACTGGTCATTGCTTTTAATTTACGATGTAATTGGGCTTTACTCATTGACAAATTTTCTTGCATTTGTAGCACTCCAAATCCAGGGTCAGAGAAATTATCTTCAAGTAAGTTTAGTACTTTTTCTAAGAATTTTTGGTCAATAGAAGTAACGGTAACTTTTTTAGGATCTATTTGAATTTCTTTATTGATAAATAGTTCTCTGAGTTTTTGACGTTGTTCAATAAGGTTTTTAATACGTATGAATAATTCACCCATATCAAAAGGCTTGGTAAGATAATCATCAGCACCTGTTTCTAAGCCTTCTATTTTATTGTCAATTCCCGCTTTGGCGGTTAGCATAATTACAGGAATATGACTGGTATTTACATTCGTCTTTAGTTTTTCACAAAGGGTGATTCCATCCATCTTAGGCATCATTAAATCCGTAATAATAAGATCAGGCGGGTTTGTAATAGCAGTACTTAACCCTTCTTCACCATTAATGGCTTCATCTATTTTATAGAATTTAATCAGTTGTTCTTTGATGAAATTTCGCATATCTGTATTGTCTTCTATCAATAAAATGCTAGGAACATTTCTTTTATCTATGCTGGTAAAATTAAATGATTGCAGTTCTTGTATATCCTTTTTTAGCTGTAGTTTATCTTCTACTTGTTTTTGCCTCGTCATAATTTCCTGGATGGGAATCTGAAAAGTAAAGAAGGAGCCTTTATTGATTTCACTGTTTACAGTAATAGTACCATCCATAAACTCTACCAACTCTTTTGCTAATGAAAGCCCAATACCCGACCCTTCTTTTTCTTTTGTAATACTGCTATCTGCTTGATAAAAACGATC
>CAZHYX010000065.1:0-12054 GCA_964536675.1 uncultured Flavobacteriaceae bacterium | reverse complement strand
CGGTATTTATCAACTTCTTGTTTAGATAATTTGTGAGCATAGTTTACTTCATTTACAGTAAATCCGACTGATCTTAATCTATCAAAATAATCACTACCATACACACGTACATGATCATATTGTCCGAAATGTTTAGTGCGTTCTTCAGGTGAGGTAATACTAAAATCTTCATAGGTAGTTGCTCTTAAATAATCTTGTGGAATTTGAAAAATACCGAAGCCTCCATGTTTCATCACACGATACAGCTCTTGCATGGCTTTTTTATCGTCTTCTATATGTTCTAACACATGATTGCAGAAAATAATATCAAAACTATTATCCTCAAAAGGAAGGTTTAAAATATCAGCTTTTATATCAACTATAGGTGAGTAGAGGTCAGCCGTTATTAAATCAATATGTTTTAATTTTTTAAAACGTTTTAAGAAGCACTGTTCAGGTGCCATGTGTAAAACTTTCTTCAATCCTGAATTTGTTTCAGGATCTTTTGAGTTTTTACTAGGTTTAAAAAAATCAGTTTCATTTTGTAGGTATAACCATAATAAACGATGACGCTCTAAAGACAATGTACT
Organism: uncultured Flavobacteriaceae bacterium; assembly: GCA_964536675.1. GTDB lineage: Bacteria > Bacteroidota > Bacteroidia > Flavobacteriales > Flavobacteriaceae > Aureibaculum. The sequence continues at coordinate 11,485 of CAZHYX010000065.1, read as the reverse complement.
TGGTGAAAGTACATTTGGACGCTGAGTGCCGTAACCATATGGCAAGAATTTTCGAAAACTTTTACCATCAATTGGGTCGGTATATTTTGAGCCTTTTAGATAAAAAGCTAATAACGGACGTACCCAATAGCTCATTTTAATTAAGAGAGGTCTTGGTATTGTATTTAATATGTACTTGAAGATTTTCAAACTTTAAAGTTATTACGCAGAGAAACTCAGAGCTTTCGCAGAGGTTAACAGAGTTGTATTAATAAATCTTTTTAATCCGTTTTTTAGGAGTTTGGTATGAAAATTAATCAATAATCCTATAGGATAATTCCCGAGTTTTAAATATGTTAGTATTTGAGCTGTATGCACATCTGTTAAAAATTCAACAGTTTTAAGCTATAACACTATTTTATTTTCAACTAATATGTCAATTCTATATCCATAATCTAATTTTATATCTTTATAAACTATAGGTAATGCTTTTTCCTTTTCTACTCGAAGACCTAAAGATTTTAATTCAAAAAGTAAACATTCTTGATAAGCAGATTCTAATAAACCCGGACCAAGAGTACGATGAACCTCAATAGCTGCACCAATAATTTTTTCAGTAAGTTCATTGTTTTTCATTTTATCTCTATGTTTCTTTGTGTATCTCCGTGGTATAATTAAAAGATTAGATTTATTTTTTCAAATTATTCAATAAATTAAAACACACATTTATATTAATAATAATACCAAGTATCATTAATTGATATCCAGTTATAAAACCAATGCTGTAATGTAAAATTTTGAATAACAACCCTAAAATTATTAGTACAATACTAATTACAAATAATATTTTTGAGGATTTATTTTTCATCTCCGTGTATCTCTGCGTTTCTCCGTGTGCCTCTGTGGTATAACTACTGTCTAAACTCATCTTCCTCCTCACTCTCAATCCCCAAAGCATCATACACATATTTAAAGGTAGAAAGCAATTCAGGTTTCCCGTTAACAATCGCCACATCATGCTCAAAATGTGCCGAAGGTTTTCCGTCAGCTGTTAAAATAGTCCAACCGTCTTTTAGTTGTTTAATTCTATGTGTTCCTAAATTTATCATCGGTTCAATGGCAACAACCATCCCATCTTTAATTTTTTTTCCTCTCCCTCTTTTACCATAATTTGGCATTTCAGGATCTTCGTGCATTTTTCTACCTAAACCATGTCCTACCAATTCACGTACAACACCATAATCAAAACTTTCGCAATAATTTTGAATAGCATAACCAACATCACCAACTCTATTACCAGCTTTAAATTCTCTAATACCTATATATAAACTCTCTTTGGTGACTTTTAGTAATTTTTTGGTGGCTTCATCAATTTCACCAACTTCAAAAGTATAAGCATGGTCACCATAAAAATCATTTTTTATAGCACCACAATCAATAGAAATAATATCGCCATTCTCTAAAGGCTTACTATTAGGAATACCATGTACTACTTGAGAATTCGGACTCATACACAGGGTATTAGGAAAGTCATATAATCCTAAAAAACCAGGTACAGCTCCATGATCACGTATAAATTCTTCAGCCAATTTATCTAAATATAAGGTAGTTACACCTGGCTTCACTTCGCTGGCTAATAGACCTAATGTTTTAGAAACAATTAAGGCACTTTCACGCATTAATTCTATCTCTTCTGAGGTTTTTATTTTAATCATTAAAAAAATTTAAAGTGCAAAGGTAATTCAAAAATTAGAATGTTAAATGTTTATATATAAATATGATTTTTTGACAGGTTTAAGCTATTATTAGTTTGTAAATTTGTTGTAAAAATAAAACCATAATCATGTATAAAGCAATAACTGCTGAAGATGCAGTAAAAGTTATTAAAAACAAAGATAGAGTATATATTCATGCAGCTGCAGCAGCACCTCAGGCATTGATAAATGCTATGACAGACAGACATGAAGAATTAAAAAATGTAGAAGTTTGTCATTTACATACTGAAGGAGATGCGCCTTATGCTAATATTGATTTAAAAGACAGTTTCCATGTTAATTCTTTTTTTATTGGGAAAAATGTAAGGCATACATTGGCTGCTGGTAATGGCTCATACACGCCAGTATTTCTGAGTGAATTACCTTTATTATTTAAAAAGAATATATTACAAATAGATGTTGCATTGATACAAGTTTCACCACCAGATAAACATGGTTATTGCTCATTAGGAGTTTCTGTCGAAGCAACCTTAGCTGCTATTGAAAATGCAAAACATGTAATTGCGCAGGTCAACCCTAAAATGCCTAGAACGCATGGAGCAGGAATTATTCATATTTCTGAATTAGATTCTTTAGTAGAAATAGAAGAAGATTTACACGAAATGCATATGACCAAACCGTCTGATATTGAAGATAAAATAGGAAATCATATTGCTGAATTAATTGAAGATGGCAGTACATTACAGATGGGTATTGGAAACATCCCTAATGCAGTTTTGTCTCGTTTAGGAAATCATAAAAATTTAGGTATACATACCGAAATGTTTTCAGATGGTGTTATTGATCTAATTTTAAATGATGTAATTAATTCTAATTATAAAGGAGTTAATAAAGGGAGGGCTTTGGCAACGTTTTTAATAGGAACAAAACGATTATATGATTATGTAGATGATAATCCGTTCATTGAAATGAGAGGTGCTAATTATGTAAACGATGTAGTTAATATTCGTAAGAACCCAAAAATGGTGGCTATAAATTCTGCTATTGAAGTTGATTTAACTGGTCAGGTTTGTGCCGATTCTATTGGATCAAACATGTATTCAGGTGTTGGAGGGCAAATGGATTTTATTCGAGGAGCCTCCCTAAGTGAAGGAGGGAAAGCCATTATAGCCTTGCCTTCAACAACAAAAAAAGGAATTAATAGAATTGTGCTATCTTTAAATGAAGGTGCAGGTGTTGTAACAACCAGAGCACATGTACATTATATAGTTACTGAGTATGGAGTAGCTAATTTATATGGAAAAACATTAAAACAACGAGCAAAATTGTTGATTGATATTGCACATCCAAATCATAGAGAGCAATTAGAAAAAGATTGTTTTAGATTTTAGTTGGTCTTGAAAGCAGGCTAAAAGCGCCAAAAACTCTTTTTCTTTTTTAAAGAAATGTCAGCTTTAGGATTATCTTTAATAATTTTATAAATTTCTCCCCAAGATACTAAACCACCAATATTTCTATCATCAATAAAAAGATCAGCATTAATTTTTCGACTTACTTTACCCTCAAACTTTTCTTCAGGATAGTTTTTATTAACTGCATAAAATTCTACCCCTTTTTTAGCACAAAAGTCAACAGCTTCTTGTAATTTATTGCCATATCTATAGGTCCAAAGTATAAGCCTATGACCATCTTTATGGAGCTCTTTTAGCGTTTCAATGGCAAAAAGCATCGGATTACCTATTTCAGGATAGGCATCTTCAACTATAGTTCCATCAAAATCAACTGCAATTATTAAATGGTTTTTAGGCAACATTTTTTTGTATTAAACTTTGTGCAAATCTAATATATTATCTATTAATAAACTTAATTTTTATCATAGGAATGTTTGTATGATTTACCGCTTACAATTCTAAGTATATCTTTTTCTAATATTTTTCTAGGAATTTCAACATAACGACCAATTTCTTTGCCTTCTTTATAAAAAATAAACGTTGGGGTACGAACAATGTTATATCCTTCTTGTAAATTTTCAGGTGTTTTTTTAGCTCTGTTAAGAGCAATTACTTCCATGCTTTTTGTATCAAAATCTATAGCTTTTAAGATTTTATATAAATGAGGAACTTCACGTTTACTATCATGACACCAAACCGACATAAAAACTTTTATTTTAAAGTCTTTAGAATACTCTTTTAACTTTTTGATGGTTCTTTTATCTAACTTATACTCTTCATAAGCTGGACTGAACCATTGACTATAAGGTAATCGTTTAAAGTCTTCATTAGTTTTTATACCTACTTGGTCTGCTCTATTTTGTGTAATGGTTTCTTTTATCTGAGAATAAATATTAATCTGAAATAAAAGTAGAAATAAGAGAAGCGAAATTTTATTCATCACATTTATATTAAGGATTTTTCGGACATTATAGTGGGCTTTTCTATCCCAATTAACTTTAAAATAGTAGGTGCTATATTAGCCAAAACACCACTATTTATTGATTTGATATTTTCATCGACAATAATTAATGGTACAGGGTTGGTAGTATGTGCAGTATTTGGCGAACCATCTTCATTCATCATAGTTTCACTGTTACCATGATCGGCAATTATAATGGAGGTGTATTTATTCTTTTGAGCTGAAGTAATAACTTTTTTTAAACATGAATCAACAGTTTCTGCAGCTTTTATAGCAGCTTCCATAATACCTGTATGCCCAACCATGTCTGTATTAGCAAAATTTAAACAAATAAAATCAGCTTTTTGGTTATTAAGTTCCGGTAAAATAGCCTCAGTAATATCTTGAGCGCTCATTTCTGGTTGTAAATCATACGTTGCTACTTTGGGTGAAGGACACATAATTCGTTTTTCGCCATCAAACTCAGCTTCTCTTCCACCAGAAAAGAAAAAAGTAACGTGAGGGTATTTTTCAGTCTCGGCTATTCTAATTTGTTTTTTTTGATGTTTTTCCAATACTTCCCCTAAGGTATTATTTAAATTTTCTTTTGGGTAAATTACGTTTATATTTTTAAAAGTATTATCATAATTAGTCATGGTAACATAATGCAAATTCAATTTATACATATTAAACTCGTGAAAGTCTTGTTGAGAAAGTGCTTGGGTCAATTGACGCCCTCTGTCAGTTCTAAAATTAAAAAAGATAATAACATCATCATTTTGTATAGTTGTTATAGGCTTATCTTGATTGTCTATTAATATTATGGGTTTAATAAATTCATCGGTAATATCATTATCATAACTTTCTTGAATGGCTTCAGGTGCATTCTTAGCTTTTTCCCCTATACCATTAACTAATAAATCGTAAGCTAGTTTAATACGTTCCCAACGCTTGTCTCTATCCATTGCATAATACCTGCCAATTACAGAGGCTAACATTGAATTATGATTTTCAAGATATTTTTCTAAATCGGCGATAAGCTCTTTACCAGATTTAGGATCAACATCTCTACCATCAGTAAATGCATGTACATAACTATTTATACCTGTTTCATGGGCTGCTTTTACTAAACCTTTGAGGTGATTAATATGCGAATGCACACCGCCATTAGAAACCAATCCTAAAAAATGGATATTCTTTTGATGTTCTTTAGCATACTGAAAAGCATTTTTTAAAGTTGACATCTCAGCTATACTTTTATCAGATACCGCCTTATTTATTTTAACCAAATTCTGATAAACTATACGCCCAGCACCTAGATTTATATGACCAACTTCACTATTGCCCATTTGCCCATCTGGTAAACCTACATGCAATCCGTCAGTTCTTAACTGCGCAGACGGATACTTTTTGTAAAGTGAATCTATAAAAGGTGTATTTGCTTTTGCAATTGCAGAAACTTTGGGGTTTTGTGTAATTCCCCATCCGTCAAGAATTATTAAGATTACTTTTTTGTTCATTTGAAAAGTTTAGAATAACAAAATTAACACTTTTTAAGGTTAATTTAAGAACTTGTTATTAAGAAGTTAAACTTAGTTAATGTATGTTAAAGTATGTAACAAATGTTACAAAATAATCGTCTCTTATAATATAACATTAAACTTCAATATTATGAAAAATTTATTTTTAACCGTAATTTTATTAGTAGGCTTAGCAATAAATGCAGAACCTATTACCACCAATTCAACATTAGATAATTTAACTATTACTACAATAGTTACAGAAACTGATGCTTTATGTACGCTTATAAAACAAGGTAATTTCGAAGCAGTAAAAGGAATGATTGAAGCTGGAGCAGATGTAAATAAAAAATCTGTAGGGATGACCCCTTTAATGTATGCCGCAAGACAAAACCGAGTAGAAATTACAAAATTATTAATTGCCAATGGCGCTGATTTAAAAGTAAAATCTAACAGAGGCTACACAGCATTAAAATATGCCGAAATGTCTAAAGCACATGATGCATATAAAATTATTTCTGATGAATTAAAAGCCCTAAAAGCAAAAAAGAAAAGTAGAAGAGCAGTTTAATTATAGATGTTCTTGAACGCAGTCGAAAGGTTCTTTATAGTTTTCGACTGCGTTCAAACTTTCCTAATAATATTACTTTTTAGACACACAATCTCTTTTTAAAAATCCCTCTTATTGTTTTATGCTCTTTGCGAAAACTTTGCGCTCTTTGCGTGAACCAATAAATTACTTACGATACTTTTGTATAGACTCTTTAATTTTTTCTATTCTGTTTTCTGGGTCAGGATGTGTACTTTGAAATTCTGGAGTTCTATTAGGGCCGCCAGCAGCTTTTAAAATTTTCATAACACCAATCATTTCTTCTGGTTGATAACCTGCATCAATCATGAATTTAACAGCTAATTCATCACTTTCTAGCTCATCACCCCTGCCATATTTCATGTTTATAACATTAGCAATCATAGCCGCCATTTGCCCGGCACCACCATCAGCACCAACCATAACACCAGAAATAATACCTTGTGTTAAGCCTTGTTTTGCCATTCGCTCAGCAGAATGACGTCCAACAACATGTCCGATTTCATGAGCCAAAACACCTGCGAGTTGGTCTTCATTTTCTAGTTTCGAAAATAAGGCATAAGTAATAAAAATTTGGCCACCTGGTAAGGCAAAAGCATTAATAGCTTCAGGATCTCTTAATAAATGAAAGTCATATCTATAAGGTGTTTCTCTGGCAATACTGTTGCTTACGAGATTATTGCCAATTTTATCAATTAAATCTTGGGCTTTTTGATCTGGATACAAACCGCCGTGTTGTTGTGCCATTTGCGGAGCACTTTGTAAACCAATTGCAATTTCATCATCGGTGCTTAAGGTAATGCTTTGTTTTTTACCAGTATAGGGGTTAGTACTCCTATTTGAATAATATTTAAATAAAGAAAATAATATAATTCCAGCACCAATAAGTAACCTAATTTTTAATCCACCTCTTCTTCTCATAATCTTATTTTTTTTTGTAAAAGATGCTATAAATATACAATTATTTTAATCATCTACTTTAACTTTTTAGGTCAACAATACTCTTAGAAAATACGTAACTTTACAAACTGAATTACTTTTTTTGATATGGATTTTGAATCAAATAAAACTATTGCAAGATTGCCAAAACATTTAAGAGCGTTTGTGTTACTACAACCCTATAATCAATATACTGCCCAAAACCAGGCAGTTTGGCGTTATGTGATGAGAAAAAGTATTACTTTTTTATCTAAAGTAGCTCATAAATCATATTTAGAAGGATTGAAACAAGCGGGAATTTCTGTTGAAGAAATACCTAGAATGCAAGGCATGAATAGAATATTAAAAGATATAGGATGGGCTGCTGTTTCGGTTGACGGATTTATTCCACCAAATGCTTTTATGGAGTTTCAGGCTTATAATACGTTGGTTATTGCAGCTGATATTAGAACCATAAATCATATTGAATATACGCCAGCACCTGATATCATACACGAAGCTGCTGGGCATGCACCTATTATAGCATGCCCTGAATATGCTGAATATTTAAGACGTTTTGGTGAAATAGGTAGTAAAGCTATTTCATCTGCTAAAGATTATGAACTGTATGAAGCTATTCGACATTTATCTATAATTAAAGAAAATCCGAATACATTAGAATCTGATATCGCTAAAGCAGATAAAAAAGTTGCTGAAATTGTTGCTGATATGGGTGAACCTAGTGAAATGGCAAAAATCAGAAATTTACATTGGTGGACTGTTGAGTATGGATTGATTGGAACACTCGAAAAGCCTAAAATTTATGGAGCAGGTTTATTGTCATCAATTGGTGAAAGTGAATGGTGTATGAGCGATGAAGTTAAAAAAATACCATACTCTATTATTGCTGCTGATACAGATTTTGATATTACAAAACCCCAACCACAATTATTTGTAACACCTAATTTCGCTCACTTGAGTTTAATTTTAGAAGAATTTGCCAATACAATGGCATTGAGAAAAGGAGGATTAAACGGACTTAAAAAATTGATTGACTCTAAAAATTTAGGAACCATTTTATTGAGTACAGGAATTCAAATTTCGGGTAAATTCACAAATGTAGTTGCTGATGATAGTTTAAAAATAATTTATTTTCAAACAATAGGCCCTACATCATTAGCTTATAAAAACAAAGAATTAATAGGACATCATAAAGAGTATCATGCTGATGGGTTTGGATCACCTATAGGAAAGTTAAAAGGAATTAATATTGCTATAGAGGATATGTCACCGACTGATTTAGAAGCTTATGGAATTTATGAAGGAAAAACTGTAGTGTTAAATTTTGAAGGTGATATAAGTGTTGAAGGTGATATTATTACAGGTAAACGAAATTTAAAAGGTAAAATCATTTTAATTTCTTTTAAAAACTGCACAGTTAAACACAATGAAACTATTTTATTCCAACCTGAATGGGGTACTTATGATATGGCAGTTGGTAAAGAAGTGATTTCTGCATATTCTGGTATTGCTGACCCTGAAAATTATGGACTCATTTTTGAAGCTCCGAAAGAAAAAACACATAAAATTAAGTATTCAGAGAGCGATATAAAATTACATAAATTATATCAGGAAGTTCGTAATATTAGAGAAAGTGATAGTTTAGATAATAGTATTTTAGAACATATTTTCAATATAGTTTCAAATGAATACCCTAATGATTGGTTATTGCCATTAGAAATATATGAGCTGATTTATAAGCAAGACTCACAATTAAAGAGTACAGTTCAAAATTATTTAGAAAAGTTAATCGATAAAAAAGACTATGTAAATCTTATTAAAGATGGCTTAAAATTGCTTAATCATGAATTAGAAAAAACTGATTAAATAGTTTCAGTTAGAGTCTTTACTTCAGTCTTCTATATATAATCTATTTTACTAATTCTTAATGTATTAACCATGCCCTTAGCCTGTACAGGCATTGAGGTTAGATTGATGACATAATCATTTTGCTTTGAATACCCTTTTTCAGTAGCTATTCTATTAATATCTTCAACGGTATCATCTGTACTCACCATTTTATCATAGTATAATGCTTTAACACCCCACAATAAATTAAGCATGGCTAATATTCTACGATTAGATGAAAAAGCTAAAATATGTGTTTTTGGTCTCCATGCCGAAATTTGAAAAGCAGTATAACCACTATTAGTCAAAGTTGAAATAACGGTTGCATTTATTTCATCAGCCATTTTAGCCGCTTGATGGCAAATAGTTTTAGAGATAAAACGTTCATTAAGGCTTTGAATAAATGATTCGGGTTTGATTATAAGTGGAGAGTCTTCTACGCCTTCTATAATAAGACGTATTTTTTTAATGACTTCAACAGGAAATTCTCCAACAGAGGTTTCACCAGAAAGCATTACAGCATCAGCACCATCCATTATTGAGTTCGCAACATCGTTAACTTCGGCTCTAGTAGGTACCTCACTAGAAATCATAGTTTCCATCATTTGAGTCGCAATAATCACAGGAATTCTAGCTTGTTTAGCTTGTAACACCAATTTCTTTTGAATTAATGGCACTTTTTCCATAGGTACTTCAACACCTAAATCACCTCGGGCCACCATTAATCCATCACAAAAAGCCGTTATTTCTTTGATGTTGTCAACAGCTTCTGGTTTTTCAATTTTGGCAATTATCGGAATTTTATAAGTAGAATTTTTCTCGATTAATTTTTGTAGCTGTATGAGATCTTCTTTATTTCTTACAAAAGATAGTGCCATCCAATCTACTTCCAATTCTATAGCAAACAGCGCATCTTTAATATCCTTATCAGTTAAGGCAGGTAATGAAATATTTGTGTTAGGTAAATTAACTCCTTTTTTAGATTTTAGTTTACCACCTCTAAGAACTTCGGTAATGACTTTAGTTTTACCATCAGTTTTTATCACTTTAAATAACAACTTACCATCATCAACCAAAATTTGTTCACCAACCTTTACATCTTTAGGAAAATTTTGGTAGGTCATATATGCTTTTTCATGAGTTCCCTCACATTTTTCTGTAGTAAAAGTAAAAAGGTCACCTTTTTTTAACTTTACTTTTTCACCCATTACACCTACTCGTAATTTTGGACCTTGTAAGTCAGCTAACACCGCAACATTATAACCTTTTCTTTGATTAATTTCACGGATAATTTTAACCTTTTCAGCAACATTGTCATAAGTAGCATGCGAAAAATTAACCCTAAAAACATTGACACCAACGGTCATCATTTCTTCAATAATTTCTTTAGTATCACAGGCAGGACCCAAAGTAGCTACAATTTTTGTTTTTTTACGATTTCGCATAGTTAAAAAATTAAATAATCTTTTGATTTTAATGTGTGAGGATTAATTTTATAGGCTACAATTAATCCTTTTATATTTTTTATATTATCAAGCATTTGTTTTAATGAGGCAGCATTGAAATCTCCTATAATTTTCAGGAAATAGTCAACTTCTTTTTTTTCATTAATTAAATAAGAAACCTTAGACTCTTCATTAAATAAATTGGTTTTTTCAATATTTTTTGAAACAAAAGTGTACTTATTAGCTATTAATGACCATGATGAGAATGTGCTATTACACTCATAATTATATAGTGTAAAAGAACAGTTTTTATCAATAAAATCAATATTTTTAGGTTGACGATTTAAATGTATTTCTAAATTTTTATTTAAAAGGTATGCCAATCTATACCCTTCTAAAGTACTGGTAATGCCAAGTAAATTATAATCATGTTCAAATTCATAACCCAATGTAAGCACTTTAGCCATAAAAAGTATTTTTACAAAATTAAGGTTTGTTTTGGTAATAAGGGAGAATATTTACGAAATCGTTGTAGCCAATAAACCAATTCTATCCTGAAACTTATAGTACGCCCTTTTAGAAGCGATTTCTTCTGCTTTTTTCTTTGAAGTTGCTTGACGTTAAAGATAATCGGTTTTTAGGATTTTATTTTTCAATAATAATCTGTAATAAATGAATATTATAAGCATTGTAAAATTACAAAAGACTAAAAAACTCATGGTTTTTAGGTGCAAACTAGTGTTTTTGGGTATTTTAAAAATTCACCATTTTCACTATTTTTATTGGGGGGGGGATTTGGTATATTTATAATCTTATAATAAAAATCAGGTAAAAAGATAAAGGAGTTTGAAAAACCTCCCGTTAAATGTAAATAAAATATAAACAGACTAACGAATATTAATTTTAAAACCAATTGCCTATGAAATAGTAAATCAGCCAAATAACCGAAGGAGAGGCAAAACTATAATTTTTTGGTCAGAAAATGACTTTGGTGATGTTAAAATGTAAAGATTTTCACGA
>CAZHYX010000064.1:8311-12079 GCA_964536675.1 uncultured Flavobacteriaceae bacterium | reverse complement strand
TCCTTTTATTATTTTTTTATCTTTTTTTACCAGTTCTATTTTTGGGCAAACGGCTACTATAAAAGGTATTGTAAAAAATGAAAATGGTAAACCAATTGAGAATGTAAGTATTACTTATAATAAAAAAGGAACTGCCTCTGATAATAAAGGCTCATATATTTTAGAAGTTCCTTCTGGAAAGATGATAACAATTACTTTTAGTCATTTAACCTTTAAAACATATACCAAACGAATAAGAATTCCTAAAGGAAGAACACTTACTTTTTCTCCAAAACTTATAACCAAAACCGAAGAATTAAAAGATATTATAGTTAAGAATAATAAAGAAAAAGCAGAAGGCATTGATAAAATTGATATCAAAACAGTTAAAAACTTGCCAAGTGCAAATGCAGGCATTGAAGGTACTTTAAAAAATATTGGTTTAGGCGTTAGTGGTAATAATGAACTGAGTACACAATATAACGTTAGAGGTGGTAACTATGATGAAAATCTGGTTTATGTAAACGGTATTGAAGTATACAGACCTTTTTTAGTGCGTTCTGGTCAGCAAGAGGGGTTAAGTTTTGTAAACCCTAACCTTACACAAAATGTAAAATTTGCTGCCGGAGGCTTCCAGGCAAAATATGGAGATAAATTATCATCCGTACTCGATATTACATATAGAAAGTCACAACAGTTTGGGCTTAGAGTGGAAGCAAGTTTATTGGGTGGAAGCTTGACATTTGAAAATGTATCGTTACAAAATAAACTCTCTGTAATATTAGGCGTTAGATATAGAGATAATAGTCTATTTGTTAATAGTAAAGATATAGAAACTAATTTTAAGCCTAATTTTACCGATGTACAAACCTACCTTTCTTACCAAATTAACGAAAGATTTAATCTTGATTTTTTAGGGACTTTTTCATTAAACAGTTATGAATACACACCTGTTAGTAGAAGAACAAATTTTGGAACTTTAGCCAATACCCAGGCCTTAATTGTAAATTACCAAGGTAAAGAAGATGACAGATACCTTACTATGTTTGGTGCTTTAAAAGCAAACTATCAAATTAGTGATGATTTAAATATTAATTTAACTACTACTATCTATAATACTCAAGAAGAAGAGCATTTCGATATTTTTGCTTTTTATGGGATTGGAGATGTAAATGCCGATTTTGGTAGTGATAATTTCGGAGAAGTAGAGTTTACACAAGCTATTGGTTCACATTTAGATCATGCCAGAAATGATCTAGATGCTTTGATATCAAATATTGAGGCAAAAGCAACATTAAAAAAAGAGGGTCATGTTTTTGAATTTGGCATAAAATATCAATTTGAAGATATTAAAGATAGAGTTATAGAATGGGAAGTTATAGATTCAGCAGGGTTTTCATTAAGGCCTCCTCACCTATTACCGAGAAATAATCAACCTTATGAGCCTTTTACTGGACCAATAGTTCCGTTTATTAGCACCAGAGCTACAAACTCTGTACAGATTAACAGAATATCCGGTTTTGCTCAGTGGAGTAAAACTTCCTATATAAATGACCATCAACTGTGGTATAATCTAGGTGTAAGAGCACAACAATGGAAAGTAAAAGGCGATGGATTAATCTCAGACAATCATACAGTTATTAGTCCGCGTGTACAGTTTGCTATTAAACCAGACTGGGAAAAAGATATGATTTTTAGAATTTCTGGAGGCTATTATTATCAACCTCCATTTTACAGAGAATTACGTGATTCTTTAGGTATTGTACATCCTGAGGTAAAAGCACAACGTTCTATTCATTTTGTATTGGGTAACGAATACAGCCTAAAAATGTGGGGCAGGCCTTTTAAACTAGTTACCGAAGCCTATTTTAAATCATTGACAGATGTAAATCCGTTTACGATTGATAATGTACAGATTCGTTATCGTGCAAAAAATAATGCTACAGCATTTGCTACAGGTTTTGATGCACGTTTAAATGGTGAATTTGTCCCAGGAACTGAATCATATTTTAGTTTTGGATATTTACTCACTAAAGAAAATATTGACAATAGAGGTTATATCTCTCGCCCTACTGACCAACGATTAAAGTTTGCTATATTATTTCAAGATTATGTACCTAATTATCCAAATTTAAAAATGTATTTGAATTTAGTATATAATACAGGAGTACCCGGTGGCTCTCCTTCATTTGCTGATCCTTATATATTTCAAAATAGATTAAAGGATTATTTTAGATCTGACATCGGAATTTCTTATGTTTTTAAGGATAATGAAAATAAATCTAATCGTAAATGGCTAGAAAAATTTAAGGAATTTTCTGTAGGTATAGAACTCTTTAATATGTTTGATGTTCAAAATTCTATAACCAATACTTGGGTTAGAGATATTTCTTCACAACAATCGGTTGCAATTCCTAATTTTTTATCAGGCAGGGTTTTGAATTTAAAACTAAGTGCACAATTTTAAAAATGCGAAGTTTAAAGTATATGATTATCTGAAAGAGTAAAAATAAACTCAACAAAACTCATAACTGAAATTACCAATATTAAACCTTTTATTCCGTTATTAGTCTAAAGGAAAACTCAAGTCTATTGATTGCTGAAAACACGCTGATAGCACAACTTAAAGATCCGCTTACCCAAGAACAGGCATTTAGAACCTTAATGTCTCAATATAAAGAGCGTTTATATTGGCATATACGGAAGATTGTCATTTCTCATGATGATGCAGATGATGTTTTACAAAATACATTTATAAAAGTTTACCGAAATATTAATAACTTTAAGGCTGAAAGTAAGCTGTATTCTTGGATGTACAGAATAGCTACCAACGAGTCAATTACATTCATTAATAAAAGGGCTAAACAAAATAATGTCAATGTGAGTGACTTGCAGTATAAGCTAGTTGAAAATTTAGAAGCAGATGTATATTTTGATGGAGATGAAATGCAGTTACAATTACAAAAAGCAATTGCTATATTACCTCAAAAACAACAATTGGTATTTAATATGAAATATTTTGATGATATGAAGTATAAAGATATGTCTGAAGTACTTGATACTTCAATTGGTGCATTAAAAGCATCATACCATCATGCAGTAAAAAAAATTGAGAATTTTTTAACAAAAACAAATTAAACCCTTATCCTTTTTTAAGGTCAAATAGGTATAATGAACAAAGGTAAATTACAACATATAAAACCAACAGAAAACAGCTTTAAAGTCCCTAAAGGATATTTCGATACTGTAGAGGATGCAGTATTTGCAAAACTTACAGCTGAAAAACTATCAGATAAAGATGGTTATTCTACTCCTAAAACCTACTTTGATACTGTTGAAGATAGTGTACTAGAAAAAATAGAAAAAGAAAATAGTAGTCAGTCAGCTATTCCTATAGGCAGTAAAACAGGTTTTACAATTCCTGAAAACTATTTAACAATTATAGAAGATACAGTAATAACTAAACTTAATGACGATACAAAACCTGTTAAAGTTATTGGGCTTAAAACAATCATTTTAAAACGAATTGTTCCTTTTGCCGCAGCCGCAGCCGTTTTATTATTGGTTTATATAAATTACAATACTAAAACAACTAGTTTTGATTCAGTTACTTCAACTGATATAGAACAATGGATTGAAAATGACCTAATAATATTTGATACCTATGAAATTGCTGAAGTATATAATGATACCGAATTAAATAATACAACTATTTTTGCTGAAGATGAATTACTAGAATATTTAGATGGCACGGATATTGAAAGTTTACTATTAGAAAATTAATTAAAC
>CAZHYX010000064.1:0-8291 GCA_964536675.1 uncultured Flavobacteriaceae bacterium | reverse complement strand
TACATATATGTATGATTAAAATAAATTCATGCGAGAGTGAAGCGGTTCCTGAATGTGAAGAAATTTTTAATTATTTCATTTTCACATAAATAAAAATTTTAAACAAATGAAAAAATTAGTATTGAGCTTAATCATATTGTTATTTACAACTATTACAGTTGTTGCTCAAGGCATTAATCGAGATAGAATTAAAGCTTTAAAAACTGCTCATATTACAAATGCTCTAAGCCTTACTTCTAGTGAAGCAGAAAAATTTTGGCCGATTTATAATAAGTTTGATCAAAAAATACATCAAATTAAAATAATTAAAACTAGACAATTAACTCGTAAAATACGTTTGGCTGGTGGTATAGAAAAACTTTCAGAAGAAGAAGCTGATAGTATATTACAAGAATTTATTGAAATAGATTTTAATATTGCTAATGAAAAAAAGAAGCTACATAAAAATTTAACAGAAATCATTTCTTCAAAAAAGATGATAAAATTATTAAGGGCTGAGCAAAGTTTTAATAAAGAACTATTGAAAAGATTGAGAGAAAAAAGATTAAAAAGAAATTAATAAAAACGGTCGATGTTAGAAGATATGATATACAATACTGAAGAGATAATATTCAAGATACAGGACACTAGACGGGAGACCGAAAGGTAGAAAACGGGATATAATTAACACAGAAAGTCAATATTTTAATAAGCAGTGAAAATAAAAAATATAAACAAAAATTGAAATAGTATAAGAATTTTGATTTTAAAACGTTAAATAACTAAATTCTCAAAAAATTGGAATATGAAAATGAAAAAATTGAAATTAATTGCTACACTATTAGTTATTTTTATTTCTTTTACCAATGTTAATGCGCAAATTGATAGTACTGAAAAAGCTACCATTAACAAGTCTGAAAAAGAGATTAGTGAAATTACTCATGATGGCATTAACTATTATGTTATTAATGGTATTTGGTATATAAAGTTTAAAAATAAACTGGTTTTACGCCAAGCTCCTAAAGGTGCAAAAATCACTTTTTTACCTGAAAATGGAAAAATGGTAACTATGGGTGGTAAGAAATACTATAAATCTAATGGTGTCTTTTATAAACAATTAAAAGATAGTATGTATGAAGTCATTAGACCATAATTAGAAAAATACTCTTAAATATAAAGCTCGCAATTGCGAGCTTTTTTTTTACTTCCTAAAGAGAAATTTTCATAATTTGTTTTTTACCTCCTCTTCTTCCTTGAAAGATAATATCATTATTATTTATTATTCCTTTTCCAACGGAGAAGGGAACTTCGGTATCTTTATCATCTAATATTTTTTTGTACTCAAAATACCCATCGTCATCTAGTGTAATAACATAGAAATTAGAATTTTTCACCTTAACTCCTTTAAAGTGTAATCTGTCATTTGATAATTTTTTAATCTTATCAGAACAATTAATAAAGAAATAACTTTTATTGTCATGGTGAGTAGATGTGTAAGATAGGTAAGGAGAATAATAATTATCAGCCTGCTTTTTATTAATATTTCTAGCCCAAACTAATTTTCCGTTTGCATCTATTTTAACACTTACAATATCTCTAAAGTGATAGGTAAAATTAAAAGAGTTTCCTTGTTGATTTTGCAATTGATGTGATCGAATAAAAAACTCTTCTGCATTTATAATATATTCATTATTTTCAGTAACATGAATGCTTTTAAAGCTTATATTTTTCAATTCTTTTTCTTTTTCCTTTCCGTATTTATCTATTATAAATTGTTTTGTAAAAGGTGAATATACATTATTTTTTAATGACATCTTTTCTTTATCTATATCAAAATATGCTACTCCTTTATAACGCTTGTCATTTTTTTCAGAATAAAATCCTATGCAAAACAACCTGTCTTTATCAATAACCGTTGTTATAGAACCTATGTACTTTTCACTAGAGTCAAAAACCAATGATTGCGTAGAATTACCTTTAATTTTATACAGTTCAAATTGATATTTACCGCCTTCCTTTTTCTTTCTGTTTTCTTTTGCATAAACTTTTCCTAACAAGTAAACAGTTCCGTCTTTTTCATCTACATCAATATTCTCTAGTTTGAAATTTTTGTCTTTGATTCCTCGCTTAAATTCTGTTTGATACATTTTTTCTAATGCATTATTAAACACGAAAATACGATGTGTTTCAAAATCTTTATCCTTTATATCGATTGTAAAAACAATATATTTTTGATTTTTAGATATTTTAAAATTTCCACTGGCATCTGCATCTGCATTATTAACACCTGCCATACCAAAAAATGAAACCGTTTTTTTAACATCATCTAAGGGTATTGAGAATAATAAACTTCTTTGAAATAAAAAAGCATCTTTAGATGTTTTATTTATATAATATTCTATCTTTTTACCTTTCTTATTATACAATGATTCTATCAAACATAATTTGTCTCCACTTAAAAAAGCATTGTCAATTTTTCCTCGTCTTTTATCAATTTCAAAATCATAGTTTTTAACTAAAACAAGATCTTTATCATAATGTTCTATAAAATATCCTTTTTTATAACGACGACCAATAAAGACGCCTCCGTTATTATCTTTAGTTGAAAAAGCTAGTGCTGTTTTTTTATGATTATCCTTAAAAACATCAGTCATTTTTACTTCAAGTGGAATATCTGCTCCACTATCCTGAGCATAAAAACTAAATTGTAGCAAGAGTGTACAGACAAATATTAAAATTTTTTTCATGGCTGATTTTAATTTATAACTTAATATACTATTAGAACTAATAGTATAAGTAAATGTATAAACGAAAAAACCAACTGAAAATTTCAATTGGTTTTATATATTATATTTAGTAAATATTACGAATACATTTTCTCACGCAACTCTTTTACCTTTTTATCTGCATGGTATTCATCAAAGGTCATATATCTATCAATAACACCTTTAGGCGTTAATTCTATTATTCTATTTGCTACGGTCTGTGCAAACTCATGATCATGCGTAGAAAACAGGATAGTTCCTTTAAAATTCTTTAATGAATTATTAAATGCTTGAATAGATTCTAAATCTAAGTGATTTGTAGGTTCATCAATCATTAAAACATTGGCTCTAAACATCATCATCCGTGACAGCATACAACGCACTTTTTCTCCACCTGATAAAACATTACACTGTTTTAATGCTTCTTCACCACTAAAGATCATTTTCCCTAAAAAGCCTCTTATATATACTTCTTCACGTTCTTCTTCGGTCGTTGCCCATTGACGCAACCAATCAACCAAAGTCATATTACTTTCAAAAAAACTTGCATTTTCTAATGGTAAATAAGCTTGAGTTGTAGTAACACCCCATGCAAACTTACCTGCGTCTGGTTTTGTATTACCATTTATAACCTCATAAAAAGCGGTAACTGCTCTAGAGTTTTTAGATAAAACAACTACTTTATCTCCTTTTGTTAAATTGATATGAATATCATTAAACAACACTTCGCCATCTATTGATTTGCTTAGACCTTCAATGTTTAAAATCTGATCTCCCGCTTGACGCTCTTGCTCAAAAATAATGGCAGGATAACGTCTACTTGAAGGTTTTATATCTTTAATATTTAGTTTTTCAATCATTTTTTTTCTACTGGTTGCTTGTTTTGATTTAGCAACATTGGCAGAAAACCGTCTGATAAACTCTTCTAATTCTTTTTTCTTTTCTTCGGCTTTTTTGTTTTGTTGAGCTCGTTGACGAGCGGCCAATTGACTTGACTCATACCAAAAAGTATAGTTGCCTGAATAGTTATTAATCTTACTAAAATCAATATCAGAAATATGTGTACAAACAGCATCTAAAAAGTGCCTGTCATGTGAAACTACAATAACTGTATTTTCATAATTTGCTAAGAAGTTTTCTAACCAAGCAATGGTTTCATAATCAAGATCATTGGTTGGCTCATCCATAATTAGCATATCAGGACTACCAAACAATGCTTGTGCTAACAACACTCGTACTTTTGCCTTACCATCTAAATCTTTCATTAAAGTGTAATGTAACTCTTCTTTTATACCTAAATTTGACAATAATGCAGCAGCATCGCTATCTGCATTCCATCCATTCATTTCTTCAAAAATTACTTGTAACTCACCTATTCTATCAGCATTTTCATCTGAGTAATTAGCATACAATTTGTCAATTTCAGTTTTGATAGTATACAGTTCTTTATTCCCTTTCAATACAGTTTCTAATACAGGAAATTCATCATAAGCAAAATGATCTTGTGTAAGTACAGACATACGTTTGCCTTTCTCTAACGAAATATTACCCGAAGTTGGGTCAAAATCTCCAGAAAGTATTTTTAAAAATGTAGATTTTCCGGCACCATTTGCACCGATAATTCCGTAGCAATTACCTTGTGTAAACACGGTATTTACTTCATCAAATAATATACGTTTACCAAATTGGACAGATAAATTTGAAACTGTTAACATTTTGTTGATTTAAAATTCGCGCAAAAATAATAAATTACTGCTATATTTTAACTATAACTACTACTTATTTTAACATCTAATTAACTAAATTGTTTATGCTAATGGCTAATTTTGTACGTTAAGTAATACTAATTGTAGATTTTACAATAATATACAAACATATGAGCCCAATAAAGTATTTGTATATATTATTTTCTATAACTTTATTCCTCTCCTGTGAGGATAAGGAAGAGAATACAATTACCTATTTTGGTGGGCAAATAATAAATCCGAAATCTGATCAAATTTTCCTTTATAAAGGAGAACAATTACTTGATTCTACCAAATTAGATTCAAATCATAAGTTTTTATTTGAAATTGATTCTTTGGTTTTAGGACTCTATACATTTATTCATGGGCCTGAATTACAATACCTTTATTTAGAACCTACAGATAGTTTACTAATACGCCTGAACACGTGGGGTTTCGATGAATCATTAGTGTTTAGCGGTAAAGGAGCTGAACGTAACAATTTTTTGATCAACCTATTTTTAGAAAATGAAAAAGAAGATAAATTATTTTATAATTTTTATCACCTTAATGATAGCCTCTTTGAACTAAAAGTTGATTCTGTTCTTCAAAGAAAAAAAATACTATACAATCAATTTAAAGAAGAGAGTCCCAAAAACTCGCCATTGTTTGAAAAATTAGCTAGTGTTGCTATAGATTATCCATTATACAAGAAAAAAGAAGCATATCCATATCGACACAAAAAAGTTACACAATCAAAAAAATACCCTAATATCAATCCTACTTTCTATAAGTTTAGAAAGAATATCGATATTAATGACAAAGAGTTAATTGATTTTTATCCCTATCATGACTATGTAAAAACATACCTATATCACCTTGCATATGAAAAGCAAATTCTAAATAATCATAAAGGTACAATGGATGTTAATTTTATGAAAGCAACGTTAGAAAATTTAAAGATTGATATTGTAAAGAATAATTTTTTACATCAGGGTATTTGGTATACGCTATTAGATGAAAGAATATCTAAATCAGAAAAGGATAAAGCGCAACGTTTATTTTTTGATCATTGTAGTGATGAAAAAAGTGTGGTAGAAATATCACAATTAATAAAGGCTGCTGAAAAATTACCTAAAGGAAGTAATTTACCTCAAATTACTATTTATAGTAGTAGTAATGATTCTTTACAGATAAGCAATATTATTAAAGATAAAAATGTAGTTCTTTATACTTGGCCTAAAGAATTTCGTCAAATAGAAAACTTAGCAAAAAGAGTAAACTATTTAGAAAAAAAGTACCCTAACTATTTATTTATCGGTCTAAATTCTAAAAATTCTGAATATCGCTGGAAGAAACATATCAAATCAAATGCTAGTAACCAATATCGAGTTGATTGTGGTATTGATTGGTTAGATGTTAATTTTGCCAGAGCAATTTTAGTTGATAAAAATGGTATTGTACAAAATAATATGACACATTTATCGAGTCCTCGATTTGAAAAACATCTCAAAAGTTTTAAAAACCACTAATTTATATTGTATTCAATAAAATAAGTCTACTTTTGCAAACTCATAAAACTAAAGACTTATTTATCTGCTGTCGTGCATTTTATATTAGAGTCTACGTTTGATAAATATAAAATATGTCTTTATTCAAAGAGCTTGGTCTAAGTCAAGCTATTACCAATGCGTTAACTGATTTAGGTTACGAACAACCAACAACTATTCAAGAAAAAGCAATTCCGCAAATATTATCATCACAAGATGATGTAAAAGCATTTGCACAAACAGGTACAGGTAAAACTGCTGCTTTTAGTTTACCAATACTAGAACAGGTAGATAGCAAAAGTAAAAATACACAAGCTATTATTCTATCGCCAACGAGAGAATTGGCTATACAAATAGGTAAAAACATTCAAGAGTTTTCTAAAAACCTTAAAAATATCAATGTAATTACAGTGTATGGAGGTGCAAGTATTGAGGACCAAATAAGAGGGTTAAAAAAAGGGGCTCATATTGTAGTAGGTACACCTGGGAGAACAGTTGACCTTATAAAACGTAAACAGCTTAAATTAGAGCATATAAAATGGGTAGTTTTAGATGAGGCTGATGAAATGCTAAACATGGGCTTTAAGGAAGATCTAGATCAAGTATTAAAAGTTACTCCTAAAGATAAACAAACTTTATTGTTTTCAGCTACATTTCCTAGAGAAGTAGATGCTATTGCTAAAAATTATATGCGCAATCCTGTTGAGATAGATGCAGGTAAACGTAATGTTGGTGCTGATAAAGTTACCCATGAATATTATTTAGTATCTGAAAGGAATCGTTATTCGTCTTTAAAAAGGTTGGCAGATGTTAACCCTAATATATATGGTATTGTCTTTTGTAGAACTCGTAGAGAGACTAAAGATATAGCTTCTAAACTGATTGATGATGGTTATAATGCTGATGCATTACATGGTGATTTATCACAAGCACAACGTGATATTGTTATGGAAAAGTTCAGAGCAAAGCATTTACAACTTCTAATTGCTACCGATGTTGCTGCAAGAGGTTTAGATGTAACTAATTTAACACATGTAATTAACTATAAATTACCCGATCAGACTGAAAATTACACACATAGAAGCGGTAGAACAGGAAGAGCGGGTAAAGAAGGTATTTCAATTGCGCTTATTACCAATAGAGAAAAAGGTAAATTAAGACCTATAGAAAATAAAATAGGTAAAAAGTTTATTCAAAAACAGGTACCTAACGGTAAAGAAATTTGTGAAAAGCAACTTTTTAAGCTTATTGAAAAAGTAAAAGATGTTGAAGTAAATGAAGAACAAATAAATCCGTATTTAGAAGGCATTTATGCGCAATTAAAAGATATTGATCACGATGAGCTCATTAGACGTTTTGTTTCAATTGAATTCAACCAGTTTTTATCTTATTATGAAGGTGCTGAGGATTTGAATGGTGATGATTCACGAGAACGTAGAAGAAGTAGTGATGAAAACTTTACACGCTTCTATATTAATTTAGGTAAAATGGATAGATTAAATCCTGCTAAATTAATGGGCTTAATCAATGAAAATCTAAATAAGAATGATGTTGAAATTGGTCAAATTGAGATTTTAAAAAGTTTTTCATTTTTTGAAATAGACAAAGCATATACTGATAAAATTGAAGACGCTTTTAAAAATGCCGAATTTGATGGTAGAGCTGTTATTGTTGAAGTAACTACAAAACCAAAACAAAGACGTAATCGTTCTAAAAGACGGTTTGGTAGTGGTGAAAGACGTGGTGGTAACGGGTTTAGTGGACGAAGAAAATCTTCAGGTGGATATGAAGGTAAGAAAAAAAGTAGAAAATATAGTGATTCAAAACCAACTAGCAGAAGGCGTAGAGGTTAATATCACTCATTATATTTTATAACAAATCCAATAATTGTACAATTATTGGATTTGATTAGTATTATCTTACATATTTGGTTTTCTTCATTGTGCTTAATACAATAAAAGATGCTAAAAAGAAGATGGCTAAAAATAAAACACTCCATTGCATAGAGTCAGTAATTGCGTACAATAATCCATAAATCAAAGTTCCTAATACTATAGCAATTTTTTCGGTTACATCATAAAAGCTAAAATAAGTTGCATGGTCTTCAGTATCTGGTAATAATTTAGAATAAGTAGATCGTGTCAACGACTGAATAGAGCCTAACACCAAACCTAACAGGCCACCAAGCCCATAAAAATACATATCAATATTGGGCATATTTTTTATCTAAGAAAAAGGATACAAAACAAACCAAAGTCCATAGAATTATTGTT
>CAZHYX010000063.1:0-12227 GCA_964536675.1 uncultured Flavobacteriaceae bacterium | reverse complement strand
GGTAGATTATCTGAGCTGTTTGGAGAAAAATTGATTAGAACCGATAAGTTTTTTTCAGGCTTAGGTATTGAAGAAGCCTCTAAAAAAACCATACAACAATTAGATAAAAATAGCGAAGCCTACAAATTAGCTATGGCATATTTAGATGGTATTAATCAGTTTATTAAAAACGGTGCAACTCCTATAGAGTTTTACTTACTTGGTATAGATAAAGAAGAATATACCTTAAAAGACATGTATAATGTATTCGGTTATATGGCATTCAGTTTTGCCGCTGCACATAAAACAGACCCTATATTGACCGAGATTAAAGAGAAATTAGGAAATGACTATTTGTCTGAATTAGATATTCCCATTTATGAAAATACGACATTGATTAAATCAGAAAAAAATGCTATTATAGAAAGTCGTTTGGCAGAAGCCGTAAATCAAATCTATGAACAGTTACCAATCTCACCATTTATTGGTAGTAATAGTTGGGTGATAGCTGCTGATAAAACTAAAAACGGTAAGGTTATTTTTGCCAATGACCCTCATATTGGTTTTGCACAACCTTCCGTTTGGTATCAAGCACATATTAAAACACCAAATTATGAAATGTATGGTTATTATATGGCATTGTCTGCTTTTCCGTCTTTAGGACATAATAGAAAATATGCTTACGGATTGACAATGTTTGAAAATGATGATATCGATTTCTACTTTGAAGAAAACAATCCTGAAAATAGCAATGAGTATAAAACACCTCAAGGAGTTGAGAAGTATCAAATAAGAACTAAGAAGATATATGTAAAAGATAGAGAACCTATTTCGTACGATATTAAAGTAAGTAAACACGGACCTATTATGAATGATCTTATTGATCAGATTGACAATAAGAGACCTGTTGCAATGGATTGGATTTATACAGATAAAAATATTCCGAATAAAGTTTTAGATGTTTTTTATGAATTATCACATGCCAATTCGTTGTATGAATTTAAGCAAGGTGCTGCAAAGTTACATGCACCCGGATTAAATATTATGTATGGCGATGCTAAAGGTAATATTGCTTGGTTTGCCTCTGCGAAGTTGTATAAATTTAAGAATGATATCAATACAAAGTTGATTTTTAATGGGAATAGTACTGAGAATAAAAAAATATATTTAGACTTTGAGGATAATCCACAAGCTATAAACCCCTCATGGAACTATGTGTATTCAGCCAATAATCAACCAGATTCTACTGCAGGAATATTAGTTCCGGGTTATTACTTACCCGAAGACAGAGCAAAACGCATTGAAAACTTATTGGAAGCCAAGAATGATTTTACCAAAGAAGATGTAATGAAAATGATTAATGATGTTACTAGTTCAATTACACCTTCAGTTGTAAATAATGCACTCAAAGACCTTGATACTAATCAATTTTCTGATACTGAAAAGGAAGCTTTACAAGTATTAAAAGATTGGGATGGTAATTATAACTTAGAAAGTATTGCGCCAACCATCTATAATCGCTTTTTATACGAGTTTTTAAGTAATACCTTTAAAGATGAAATGGGTAAAATATTTAAGCACTATCTTAATACGACTTTGCAAAAAAAGAATATTGCAGTTCAAATGGCAAAAGATAGTTCTGTTTGGTGGGATGATATTACTACCAAAGACAAAAAAGAAACCAAGCAAGACATCATCACTAAATCGGTTAAAAATACAGTTTCATTTTTAGAAGATCAATTAGGTGAGAATATAAAAAATTGGAAATGGAGCAAGGTGCACACGCTAGAACATAAACATTCAATAGGTGAAATAGCTGCCTTACGAAAGTATTTTAATGTGGGACCTTTTAAAATAAACGGAGGTAATGAGGTAATCAATAATTTAGCATTTAAATTAGACAGTACTGGTTATTATAAAGTAACATCTGGCCCATCTACACGTAGAGTGATTGACTTTTCTGATGTTGAAAATAGTATGAGTATATTACCTACAGGTCAATCTGGTAATCAACAAAGTAAACATTATAATGACCAAGCTGAAAAATATAATAAAGGCGAGTTTGTAAAAATGTTATTAAATGAAGAGGAGATAAAAAGTTCTGAGAATAAGTTGGTGTTTACGCATAAGAATTAAATAGTACCTTAGTCTATAATAGATATAGTTACTATATTTTTAAGTTGGCGGATAATAATTAAAAAAAAGCAAGAAATGGGATTATACGTGCAATCATTGGAAAATATTCCTGAAGTTAAAATTCACAAAGAATACTTCATCTACCTATTGGATTATGGATGGAATGAGCCTTTAAGTGAGACTTTGATGAAAAATTACGAAAATATGGCTAAAATTGCCGCTGAAAACAAAGCCGTTGTTATTTTTGCCATTGTTGGTGTTTTCCACCAACAATTAACAATAAAAAACTTAAGCATCAAATCGAGTTAAAAAATTAAATTCATCATTTAATTCTTTATAAAATTTAGCTGATGAAAATTTATAGGCTATAGTTTCTATGCAGAGGTTGGCTTTTACAGGATTATTATGAATATAATTTAGTTTTTCAATAATAATTTTAGAATCATATAAGTCAACACATAAAGGATTTCTCTGCCAGAATTGATAGGTTCTATCTTTTAAATCAACTCGAAATTTATCTAATACTTTGGGATGATTGATTTCTAAGTCTCTTTTTATTCTTTGTGCAGTAAATTTCATAAAACTTAACTGAGTATGTTTTAATGAAAATAATTCAGTTGGTTTCCAAATCAAATGAATATGATTATCCATAATAACATAACCATATAAAATCACTCTTTTTTCTTGTACCAGAAATTGTAATGATTCTATGATAATCATTTTATATTTCTCAGGCTTTAAAAGTTTTTTCCAGTTGAGAATTGTCGCAGTATAAAACTGTGGACATTCTTTTATATGGTTAAACTTATGAAGATTCATATTTAAATATAATGCTTAATTATTTGTTGGTGGAAAACACCAACAAAGGCATCAATAATTTTCTTTGATACTCTTTTTCACTTCATAGATCAAAATACTACTTTTTTGTATTTTGCGCAACAGGTATAATCAGTATAGTTAATGGTTGCCGACCTTTGCTAATAAAGAAAAGAAAAGTATTAATATCAGTACCTAACAACGTGCAAAATTACGCCATTTTACCATTGCTGGTGTTTTCCACCAACAACTAAAAACAGAACACTAAATGAACAAAACAATTTTACTATTACTATTAAGCCTAGTTACGCAATTGGTTTTTAGCCAAAAAGTAAATGAGTATAACAAGCTTACTGAAAGCCATATGTTGGTTAAAGGAACTAATATTTATATGATTCCGCCTAAAGGGTACGTTGAAAGTGCAAATTTTAAGGGTTTTCAAAATGCTAATGATCAAACTTCAATGATTATGATCATAGAAATTCCCGGACCATTCAGCGAAATTTCAAAGGGATTTAATACCGAAATGTTAGCGACAAAAGGTATGAAGCTCATCAATAAAAAAGAGATTAGTATAAATGAGTTTAAAGGTTATGTTATTGATTTAGAACAAGAAGCTAACGGATTGACTTATGCAAAAAATATTTTAATATATGGTGACGATAATTCAACGACATTGATTAATGGAATTTTTTTAAAAAATTTAAAAGAAACCGAAATAATCATAAAAGAAAGTATCAGTTCAATTATAATTGACAACAAAGTTAAAGCAAACCCCAGAGATGTATTAGATTATACTTTAGATGAAAATGAAGGTAATATGATGTTTGTCAGTATTGTTGGAAATGGGTTTTTATTCAATCGTGACGAAAAGATACCAACACAAAGTGATGATAAAGCGACACTAATTGCTGACAAGTCATTTAACAAAACTAAAATTGAAGACCGTAAAAAGTTTTCACTTTTAAGACTAAAAGAATTTCCTGATAAGTATCAAATCATTGACGAAAAAGGAATTAATAAAATTGAAATTGACGGTTTAAAAGGGTATGAAATCTATGCTACAAGCTTAGAAAGAAAAAACGAATTGTTTTATCAAGTAATCTTGTTTCAAGAAGATGGCGGATACTATATATTTATAGGCACATATCTTAAAGAGAAAGAAAGTGCACTAAAAGATATCCAGAAAATAATAATGACGTTTAAACGAAAGTAGTATTAAAAAATAATGCCCCCTAATGGGGACATACATTCTTATCTACTAAGATTAAGCTTTTCCAAGTATTCTAAACATGCCTGTTCCACATGTTGGGCATTTTCCTTTCATTGCTTTTCTACCATTTTTCATAGTAACTTCAGCACCATCTTTTATTTCTCTTTTTGATTTACATTTTACGCAATATCCTTCCATAATTTTATAAATTTAGTTTAAATTAAAATTGGTTCATCGCAAATATAGGCTTTATGTTAAGAGTTAACAAATATAATTTAATACTATTGATGTTACTTTTCACCAATCAATTGTTAATAAAACCGACTAGGTATTATACCGTCATTGGTGTTTTTACCAATATTAGATTTCTGACGAGGGTTTTAATCAAATAAATCAGAAGATAAATACCGATCGCCTCTATCACAAATAACAGCAACTAATACGCCTTTGTCTAAAGTTTCCGCTAGTTTTAAAGCGACTGATACTGCGCCACCACTACTCATACCGGCAAAAACACCTTCTTCTTTAGCTAATCTTTTAGTCATTGCTCTGGCTTCTTGTTCACTTACTTCAATGATTTGATCTACTTTTGAAGCATCAAAAATTTTAGGCAAATACTCCTTTGGCCATTTTCGTATTCCGGGAATTTTAGAGTTATCGGCAGGTTGAGCTCCTACAATTTGTATGTTACTATTTTGTTCCTTTAAAAAAGTAGAAACACCCATAATCGTTCCTGTTGTGCCCATAGCCGATACAAAATGTGTAATGCTACCCTCAGTATCTTGCCATATTTCAGGTCCGGTTGTTTTATAATGTGCTTTCCAGTTATCATCATTTGCAAATTGGTTGAGCATAATATACCCTCCTTCGCGTACTTTTTTATCAGCATAATCTCTTGAACCTAAAATTCCGGTATCAGCAGAAGTTAGTATTACTTTAGCACCATAAGCCTGCATTGTTTGAATACGTTCTTTAGTTGAATTTTCTGGCATTACAAGTTCAATATCAATATTATATATATTAGCGATCATAGCCAATGCAATACCCGTATTACCACTAGTTGCTTCAATGAGTTTGTCGCCTTTTTTAATAGTTCCTCTATCAATAGCAGACTTAATCATATTATAAGCAGCTCTATCTTTTACACTGCCTCCAGGATTGTTACCTTCTAACTTTAACAAAAGCGTAATATTTTTGTTCTTGATTAGCTGATTAGTTTTAACTAAAGGTGTATTCCCAATATATTGTAAAAAACTTTTTGTTTCCAAAATTGCTAAATTTTTTGTTTTAATTTTATTTTTGAAGTATGATATACTAATGAATTTTCAGGGATAGATTCCGTTATCCAAACATTTCCGCCAATAGTGCAGTTTTTACCGATAATCGTTTCACCGCCCAAAATTGTTGCGTTAGCATAGATAGTAACATTGTTTTCAACGGTTGGATGCCTCTTCATGTTTTGCATATTTTTAGAAACTTGTAATGCACCTAAAGTAACTCCTTGATAAATTTTTACATAATCCTTAATAATTGTAGTTTCTCCAATAACAATACCTGTGCCATGATCTATAAAAAAGTATCTGCCAATTTTTGCGCCAGGGTTAATATCAATTCCCGTTAATCTATGTGCATATTCACTCATTAATCTCGGAATTAAAGGTATATCAATTAAATAAAACTCATGACTAAATCTATACACTGCAATAGCATAAAAACCGGGATAAGCCAAATATACTTCTTCTATGCTGTTGGCTGCCGGATCATTATCTAAAATTTCTTGAGCGTCTAAATTTAGCTTTTCAATAATCTCAGGTAGTTCGTTAAGGAATGTTTCCCAAATTACCTCACAAGAAACTTTAGAATCAAAACAAGCAATTGTTGTAATTTCGTCAAAATCTTTCCCCAACTGTCTAATATTTTCAATGACAGAAGTGTTAGCATCAAAGAGTGTATGAAAAAGCTTATCTGTAAAGGTTTCCGTTTTTCTTTTTAGACTAAAGTCTAAATTAGGTCTCTTTTTATGAGCATGTATTTTTTTTATAAGGGAATCTAATGACATATTTTAGTAATTAAAACAACAAATATACAAGTTAAACTAAAGGGCTTGTTTTTTTTGAATTGACTCCAAGTCCTTCTTTAGATTTAATTAATGAAATAATTTATACTTTTCATTGATTAAAAAAAAGAGTGAACTATTGAACCCTCTAGAGAACTAGTTTATCTAGTATTAGTCCACTTCTGTCTAACTAAATTACAAGTACCAAATAGAATATTAGTTCAAGTATATTAAAGGTATTAGTCAAAGTAACCATTAATAATACGTAAAATTATGAAATTTAATCTAAAGAATTTCCCGTTGGTTTTGGCACAGGGTTTCCAATTTTATCTCTCTTTGAGAAGAGGTCAAAACTTTTGAGAAAATTTTGGGTAAGGTGCAATAAATAAATTTTTATTTTGTACATTTAAGTCAAAGCTGGTATCTAGCTCGATTAGCGAAAACCTAGTATATAATTTAATGAAATCTTATAGTACTACCTTTGTCTTATGAATGTTGATTACATTATTGTTGGTTTCGGTTTAGCAGGATTGGCTTTTGCAGAACAATTAGAAAAACATCATAAATCATATCTTATTTTTGAAGACAATTCACAGAATTCTTCCTTAGTTGCTGGAGGCGTCTATAATCCCGTAATCTTAAAAAGATTTACTCCCGTTTGGGATGCCATTGACCAAATAAAAATTGCTCTTCCTTTTTACAAAAAATTAGAAGAAAAATTAGACGCTAAATTTAACCACACTTTTGATATTTATAGAGTTTTTACTTCAATAGAAGAACAAAATAATTGGTTTAATGCCTGCGATAAACCTTTTTTTGAAGACTATATGATTCCTGAAATTATTCAGAATACAAATGATAGTGTAAATGCTCCTTTCGGATTCGGAAAAATTATTAATACAGGTAAAATAGATACTAAAACCTTATTAAAAAAGTATAAAGAATATCTGTTAGAAAAAAACCAATTATGGTACGAAGAATTTGATTATTCTCTAATTAAATTTGATAATCAGTCAGTTAATTATAAAGATATCAAGGCTAAATATATCGTTTTTTGTGAAGGGTTTGGCGTTAAGAAAAACCCATATTTCAAAGAGTTACCACTACAAGAAGCCAAAGGAGAATTAATAACCATACATGCACCTGAGTTAAAAATTGACTACTTATTAAAATCATCAGTTTTTATAATGCCATTAGGTAATGACTATTATAAAGTTGGTGCCACATTTAATTGGACAGATAAAACGTTGCTGCCAACTGAAGATGGTAAAGATGAATTATTAGAAAAATTAAAGAAGGTAATTACTACTGATTTTGAAGTGGTAGAACATGTAGCGGGGATAAGACCTACTGTTAAAGATAGACGCCCTTTGCTCGGAAAACACCAACAGTATAAACAACTGGCTATTCTAAACGGATTAGGCACCAGAGGTGTTATGTTAGCGCCTAAAATG
Source organism: uncultured Flavobacteriaceae bacterium (assembly GCA_964536675.1). Classification (GTDB taxonomy): domain Bacteria; phylum Bacteroidota; class Bacteroidia; order Flavobacteriales; family Flavobacteriaceae; genus Aureibaculum. The sequence continues at coordinate 4,573 of CAZHYX010000063.1, read as the reverse complement.
GCTAAGAAACTATTTGATTATTTAGAGAATGATTTTCCTTTAGATAAAGAAATAGCGATTACTCGGTTTGATTAAATGTATTTGTTATGCAGAGACGATCTTGAAGTTTAGGAATAGACTAACCCTAGGGGTTTAAAATCCTAGAAGGGTTCAAACGGAATGAAATTATTGACAAAACTTTCAATGTTTTTTAACCTTTTGTCATTCCTGTTGAGGCAGGAATCTAGAGTGCTCAAGATGGGAATTTTATTAATTTGAATCCCAAAGAATGAGATCGCCACGTCACTTATATTTCGTTCCTCGCGAAGATGTTAACGTGTTCAAATTCTTTCTTTAAAACTCCTCTCCTTTTTTTAAGGAGAGGTGGATTCCATCTTAATATTGGTTATGTTTTATGTAATAAAGGTAGTTGAGATGGAAGACCGGGAGGTTAATAACTATCTGATCCAACTGCCCTTTTGAGAGTCATTTTCTAGTTAATGGCATTGAGTAATATTTGATCTTTGACTAGTAATATTTCATCAAGATGTCACATTGAGCGGAGTCGAAATGCTTAGAAACGGTGGTGTGAAAATTCTTCTACTTCACTCAGGAAAAGATACTAATTACTTTTCAAACTAAAATGCTTCATTCTTCGCTAAGACGTTTGTGATTTTTATTAGTGATTTTCAGCCCTTCCTCATTCCTATAACTCGGGTCATAACTAATAAAAATATTACTATAGATAAGGCGAGCCAAACGTAAAGAAAAAGGCGTAAAAAGAACCAAAGCAATAAATATTCCTATAAATATGGACAGTAAACCTAATCCTATTAAATATAAAATGATAAAAGTTATAATAGACAATCCTACCGTTAATCCGTATGAAATATACATAGCTCCATAAAAAAAAGAAGGTTCTATTTCATATTTAAACCCACAATGAGAGCAATATGTATTCATTTTCATTACTTTTTTTAAGTGTAACGGATTGTTATCTTCAAAAAAATCACCTTCATTACATTTCGGGCATTTGTTTTTGAAAATACTATAGATTATAGTTCCTTTTTTAAACATACTAAATCTTAAAAATTAGATTAGATTTGCAAATGTAAAATTTTGTTAAAACATAAATGTAGCAATTGATACATTAAATAGGTAAATACATACTTTTATTTGAAGCGATTTAGCATTTTTTTGCCACTAATGCACGAATAAATTGTTTTAAATCACATAGCTATTATTTCTCAAATTCAAAATCCAAAGAATTTTTTAAAATTCGTGTTAATTTTTTTGATTTTTTATGAGATGAAGAATCCGTGAATTAGTGGCTTTTTAAAAAGGTATAAATTTTCCAGAATACAGTAAAGCTAAATTATATATGCTAAATGCACATAACATAACAGTTTCCTTTGCAGGAGAAGATCTGTTTTCAAGTATAACGTTTAAGTTAGATGCCGGGAATAGAGTAGGCTTGGTAGGTAAAAACGGAGCGGGAAAATCTACCTTGTTGAAAATTATTGCGAAAGAACAAGAGTTTGATAAAGGAACTTTGGCGTTAGAAAAAGATATTGAAATAGGGTTCTTAAAACAAGATATTGATTTTGTTTATGGAAGAACTGTGTTAGAAGAAGCCTATGAAGCCTTTACTGAAATTAAAGAAGTTGAAAGAAAACTTGATAAAATAAATCTAGCATTAGCCGAAAGAACAGATTATGAAAGTGAGTCATACAATCAATTGATAATTAATTTAAGTGATTTAACGCATCATTACGAGGTTATAGGTGGTTATAATTATCAAGGAGAAACAGAGAAAATTTTACAAGGTTTAGGTTTTAAACGTGAAGATTTTAATAAACTCACCGATACTTTTTCAGGAGGATGGCGTATGCGAATTGAGTTGGCAAAATTATTATTACAAAATAATGATATTTTATTATTAGATGAACCGACTAACCATTTAGATATTGAATCTATCATTTGGCTAGAAGAATTTTTAAAGAAATATGCCGGAGCTATTATGTTGGTGTCGCATGATAAAATGTTTTTAGACAATACTACCAATCGTACTATTGAAATATCTTTAGGTAAGATATACGATTATAAATATCCATATTCAAAATATTTAGTGCAGCGTAAAGAGTTAAAAGAAAAACAATTACAAGCATTTAAAAATCAAGAAAAAGAGATAAAACATACCGAACAACTTATTGAAAAGTTTAGAGCCAAAGCCAATAAAGCATCTATGGCGCAATCATTAATTAAAAAACTGAACAGAGTAGAACGTATAGAAGTAGATGCTGATGATAACTCGGTAATGAAAGTGCGTTTCCCGATGTCAAAACAACCAGGAAAAGTTGTTGTTGAAGCTGAAAATGTAGCTAAGAATTATGGAGATAATCAAGTGCTTAGTAATGTTAATTTATTGATTGAACGAAGTAGTAAAATTGCTTTTGTAGGTCAAAACGGACAAGGTAAAACAACCTTGGCTAAGATGATTGTGAATGAAATTCCGTTTGACGGAAAGTTGAAGTTAGGGCATAATGTACAGATAGGCTATTTTGCACAAAATCAAGCCGAATACCTTGAGGGAAATAAAACGGTACTCCAAACAATGGAAGATGCCTCTACTGATGGTAATAGGGTGAAGGTCAGAGATATGTTAGGCGCATTTTTATTTGGAGGTGACGATGTAGAAAAGAAAGTAAAGGTACTCTCCGGAGGTGAACGTAATAGATTGGCATTGTGTAAAATGTTACTATCTCCTTTTAATATGCTGGTGATGGATGAACCTACCAATCATTTAGATATAGCTTCTAAAAATGTATTAAAGCAGGCACTGAATAATTTTGAAGGCACTTTGATTGTCGTATCACATGACCGTGATTTTTTGCAAGGGCTCAGTAAAACAGTTTATGAATTTAAAGATGGTTATATCAAAGAATATTTAGGTGATATTGATTATTATTTAGAAGAACATAAGTTAGAAAATTTACGTGAAGTTGAAAAAAGAACCAAAATAGTTAAGGTAAAAGATACTTCAGTAAAAGAAGCCTATCAGAATACCAAGAAAAATCAAAAACAGCTTAAGAAATTTCAAAATAAATTAGCTAAGATTGAATCTGATATTGCCGATTTAGAGAAAGAAATTTCCAATATTGATATGGATTTGTTAGATGGTGAGAAGTATGATAAACTTACCAAGAACCCAGATTTTTTTGAGAACTATCAAGCTAAAAAGAATAAGTTAGAATCTTTAATGGCGGATTGGGAAGAGTTACATGAAAAATTAGAAAATTAAACGAGAAAAACCCGAAGTAAGTACATTTCTTACTTTGGGTTTTTCAAAACAGAACTATTAGTGAAACTCTCCCGAAGCCTCGGGATTGAAGTCCGCTAGAGGCGGAGCTTCAAAATAGCTAGTTGAACCCGCTTGAGCGAGGCAGGCTAATCCCGTTGCACAACGAGATTGGCAGTTTTTATCCTGTTATTCTACAATTGGCGGATATTTCGCCATAATTTCATTTACAAATTCTTTGATACGTTCTTCTTTCTTAGTTACATTGTTTGAAGTTATTAATGTACCAGTACCCATACCTTGCCATGCTAATTCTTTTTTATCAGCATCAATAAGGTCTATAAATAAAGTACCTTCAGTTGACTTGCTAATATTATTGAACCCTCCAAGTCCAAATCCCATACCGCCAAAAGGACCAAATCCTCCAAAAGGACCAAACCCACCAAAGCGTCCAAAACCTCCAAAGCCTCCATAAAACCAGGGATTCCATCCGCCAAAATTATTATTATAGACATTAATTTTTTCTCTAGACTTTGTGAATATATTCACTAATAAATCTGGATTTTCTGATTTGGTAAAGCCTTTAGCTAATAAATCAGTTTCAATAGCACGTAAAATTCTACGTTTATCTAAATCAGAAAGCTCAACTTTGTCAATTCCATTTTTATAGAATGCAAATGTTTTGAATTGGTTAAAGTCAGCTTTTTTATCATAATCTGAAGACACTTTAACAGAAACACAAGATGTTGCTACAAATATCAACAATAACGGAAGTAGTTTTAAAATTTTCATAATTTAACTTTTAAATATATTATCTAATAAATAATCATTTACGATGTTAGGAAGTGTCACTTTTAAATTGGGTGTTGCTTCCATTGCACGTTTAATGGCAAAAATAGCTTCGTCATTTCTTGCCCAACTACGTCTTGCTATTCCGTTATTTACATCCCAAAATAACATTGCTTCTAAACGTTGTTCAGCTTCTTTAGTACCATCAAGAACCATGCCGAATCCACCATTAATTACCTCTCCCCATCCAACACCACCACCATTATGTATAGAAACCCAAGTAGCACCTCTAAAGCTGTCTCCAATCACATTATGGATAGCCATATCAGCAGTAAATTGTGAGCCATCGTAAATATTTGCTGTTTCTCTAAAAGGAGAATCAGTACCCGAAACGTCATGATGATCACGACCTAATACTACCGGAGCAGTTATTTCAGCTCTTTTAATAGCATCATTAAAGGCAGTAGCAATTTTAATACGTCCCTCTGCATCTGCATATAAAATTCT
>CAZHYX010000062.1:4602-12464 GCA_964536675.1 uncultured Flavobacteriaceae bacterium | reverse complement strand
CCTATTGGGATGTTTTGTGCAACACAAGTAATAGTACCTCCAACGGTATCACCTTGTTTTTTTATTTCTTTGATATGCTGAATCATTTTTTCAGCATAACTTTCATCAGGACAACGAACTATGTTATTTTCTATTAAGTTAAAGTTTAAGTCTTGATATGGCTTTTCAAGGAAGATAACTCCAACTGAAGAAGTAAAAGCATTTATTTTAATATCGGATAATAATTGTTTTGCTATTGCTCCCGCTACAATCCAATTTGCAGTTTCACGAGCAGAAGATCGTCCGCCACCACGGTAATCTCTAAAACCATATTTTTTATCATAGGTAAAATCGGCATGAGAAGGGCGAAAAGTATCTTTAATATCAGAATAATCCTTTGATTTTTGATTGGTATTTTTTATGATGAATCCTATTGGAGCTCCAGTAGTTTTTCCTTCAAAAATACCTGATAAGAATTCAACTTCATCTAATTCCTTTCGCTGTGTTACAATAGTTGACTGTCCGGGTTTACGCCTATCTAATTCGCCTTGAATGGCTTTAAAATCTAATTGTAAACCTGCAGAGCATCCATCAATGACACCTCCGATAGCTTTGCCATGCGATTCACCAAATGTGGTTAGTTTAAATAATTTACCAAAAGAATTACTCATTAAGCAAAAATAGAAAAGATTTAAGTTTAACCCGCATTATACATTAGAAAATTTATTACATATTGAAACTACTACAAAATATACCGTTTTACTACTTTTTGAAGTTTAACCGTAGCAATGCTGCGCTAAAACTACGAAAAAGTCATATTTTATTATAGTTTCAATCCTCTATTACCCCCGAATCTTCGGGGCTATTGCATAACTCGGGTTTAACTGTTATTATTTAAAAGAAAATAAATTAGGGAACCACAATTTTGTTGCCATGACTATTACTACAACTATTAAAAATATTTTCACAATTCCATCCCCTTTTTTTACTGACCATCTGCTTGATAACCATGCACCACTGGCATTACCAATAGCCATAATAAGTCCATATTTATAATTAATTAATCCCGCGAAAGCGAAAACAGCAACAGAAGCAATAGTATATACTATAACGATAGTTGTTTTAGCAGCATTACTTTTTATTAAGGTAAAATGATTTAAAGTTGATAGGGTTAATAGGATAAAAATACCTGTACCGGCTTGTATAAATCCTCCATAAATTCCGATAAAGAAGAAAATAATAATTGCTAACCAAAAATATTTTCCTTTTACTCTTTCCTCTAATTCTTTCATTGAGGTTTTAGGTTTAAATACTATAAACACTACTACAATGACCATTACAACACCTAAAATTTTATTAAAAACATCATCTTTCACATACATAGCTGCTAAATAAGCGCCAATTATTGATCCTACCATGGCAGATAAACCTAGATGTAAACTAAAAGGAAATGAAGAGACTCCTTTACTTTTAAACCCTGCACCAGAAGAAAAATTTTGGATTAGAATAGCTATTCTATTAGTTCCGTTAGCTACGTTTGATGGTAATCCCATAAAAATAAGCATTGGTAAGGTTAATAAAGAACCTCCACCGGCTATGGTATTAATAACACCAGCTACAAAACCAACAATTACTAATAAAATGAGATCAAAAGAAAAATCCATGATGTTGATTATAAAATCGGATAAAAATACAGTTTTATTATGAATAAAAAAGTTTGAAAAAAGGCATTTTTTATTTTAGTAAATTAAAAAAGCTTTCTATATTTGCACCCGCATGTTAGAGAATATCTAAATGAGGCACTTTGGAGAAATGGCAGAGTGGTCGAATGCACTAGTCTTGAAAACTAGCGAGGGTCACACCTCCGGGGGTTCGAATCCCTCTTTCTCCGCAAAAACCCTTATAATCAGTTGATTGTAAGGGTTTTGTATTTTGAGTTGACAGTATAGTTGACAATGCTATCTGTTTTAAGTGTCTTTTGAATCAAAAAAAACAAGTATCAATCTTCATATTTAGATATATACTGTACTCCTAATTTTAATTCTTTATGAGTTGTTTCTTGTTTGTCAGTATAGTTATGATGATTTGCTAACACAAACTTTGTCATTGAAGCGTTTAATTCGTCTTGTACTCCATATTTCATAAGTTTTAATTCTTGCATTTCCTTTACTCTCTCTATTAATTGCGAAAACGAGGAAAATTTGTCAGTCAAATATGATATTAAACTAAGGTACAAATCTCTCTCAACTATTAAAAAATGTTTAAAGAAAATATTCTTTTTAGTATCCTGCTTTAACCATTCGATTAATTCATTTCCTAGTAAAATGGCTTCTTTTTCCGTCCACTTTTCATTTGGTTGATATTCAGATGTGAATTGTTTTCCGTCCACTGGTTTTATATTGTTTTTCCTCTGGGCATAATTGTTATATTAAATTGTTATCTTATTTTGTAAATTTCTTCAACGTTAATTATAAACGACCAATTATGACCATCAAAATCGACATTCACCATAGTGAATTTGTAAGGTTTATAACATATATTGCAGACTTATTTTCTTATGCTGTGGGTATAGAAAATGTAAGAAAGCAAATAGATGAAGCTACAATGGAAAAGACTGTCAAAGAAGAAGTCAAAAATGTGCCTAAGGAAATTATAATAACAATACCGAAAATTGAAAATTACATTGCTCCTCAAGGTAATAGTAATAGAGTTACACCACGTTTAGTTGTAGGAGAAAAAGATTCATCTGTTCAAAGAAGAGATTTGCCTAATGTATTTAAGAAAAATGAAAGAACTCGAAAAAAAATAGATTCACTTAGACAAGTAATTAAAAATCACTTAAAAAATAATTAAAATAAAGAAATGAAAATTAGATTGTTATTATCTGTATTACTTATTGTATTATCATTTAATTGTAAAAGAGAGATAAATGATAGTAAAAATATTCAAAAAAAAAACATAAAACAAGAATATACTAAGTTTAAGAATTTTCCTGATACTGTTCATTTAAATAAAGTGTATTACGCAACAATGGAATATGCATCTAAATTAGATACAATCAAGTTGTCTACAGGTGTAACTAGAGATATTTTTTTTTATGTAACAACTCAAGAGGGTACTTTTGAGAGTGTTGAAGAGATTGAAAGAGCAAAGCATGAAGTCTTTGGTAAAGATGAAACAGGTTCTATACAGTTTAGATTTGCATTTGAAAAACTTGGTGTAAATAATTTTAAAGGAATAATTCAGGATATGGTAATTTTAGAAAATTACTATGAAAACGGAAATGCGCGTATTATAACTCGCTTAACAGAAATAGATAAAGAGATTTTTGTTGTAGATAGATAATCGATCCCGCCGCTGGGTCGCGGGTCAAATAGTGGTTAATTAATTTTTAAAATATAAATTACTGATAATCAATCACTTTATAATTTAAAATATTTATTCAGAAAACATATTTAGGTACATTTTATAAACTTAAAATCTCTTAAATCGCACTTTAGTGGCTTTGTCAAATTTTACTGGTACAGATTAGTGGTTAATGTAAATATTACCATTTGTTAAGAGAAGCTCACTCGAAGAAACTTCAATATTCATGAAAAAAATAATTACTATCCTTATATTAGTTTTTACACTCAGTTGTGAAGAAATTATCAATGAGCAAAACATTACAAATAATGCCATAAACTTATTAGCACCTTCAGAAAATGCGGTACTCAAAACAGGTGCTACAATTATATTTAATTGGGAGGCACTCAACAGAGCAACAGATTATCAACTTCAGATAGCAAAACCAAATTTTGTTAATACTAATCAAATAATAAAAGACACATTAGTGCAAAGAATTGATAATGTAATTGAAGGTTCAATAAGTACAAGTAATATCGATGGAATTTATTAAATTGCCATGGGGAGCTATGGTACTGATGTCAGTGAAAATAGATACAACTATTAATGGAAAAGATTTTGACAAAGTTATAGATTTATCAATTAAACGTGGCTCTAGAAAATTAGATTCTGTAATAAAAATAAGATTAAATAAATTATAAATATTATTAAAATTACAAGATATGAGATTATTCTTATTTTTTTACTTTTGCTGTTAATGACTACTCTATTTTCAGGATGCCTATCTCAAAATGATCAGAATAAAAATAAACCTGAACATGATTTAAGCAGTATAAATACTGATTATTCTTTTATCAACGTTATTATGGAAAATGATACATTAGATAAGAAACTAGAGAAAGGAGTTATTAATTTTTTTCTATAAAATAGATAATACAATAAAATTATCCACAAGAGATGAAAGGAGAATATATGTTGAATTTTTTTAATTCCTCATAGTGAGAATGAGAATAAGAAAGAAATTGAAGCTTTTCCAAAAGATACGACAAGACTTAGAAAACAATCTGAAATAATTTTAGATTCAATACGAAAATCTTATGAATAGACTTAATTTTTTTTAGTGTTCTTGATAATTTTAACTTCATGCAATACGAAGCCAAAGAAAGATGTTTCTGATGAAGTTTTGAAAGATGCTTCTCAATTTAAAAGTGAATCACAAATCACATTTTTTGAATTCCAAGATACCGTAATTATAAATCAGGATATTTCGGGTGAAATTAAATATAATCTTGAATTCGATGGTTTTAAATTATCTGATATAGATAAAAGATACACTTTTTTTTATGTTACGACTCAAAAGGAAGCTTTAGGCTTAGAGTCTATTAAAAGTACAAATCACAATATTTTTATAGATACAGTTGGAAATGGCACATTTTATTTTAATGCTAAGTTTACTAATTCTGGTAATAATTTATTGAATGGAGTTATTGAAGATATTATATATTTAAGAGGATTAACAAAGGAAGGAAAGGTTAAAATTATAAATAAAAAGACTAACATATCTAAAGATGTTTTTGTAAAAAAAGAGTAATTCCTGCTGTTCCCTAACTGAATTAATGACAAGACATTCACCGTATAATTATGCGTTTGATAATCCTATCTATTTTATTGATCCTGATGGGATGATGCCATTTGGTTCAATAGATGGCAATGACCCACAAATTAGAAATTTGGATTTATTTGGTAACCTTCCTGGTAATGTAATAGCAGGTGGAACAGACCCAGACCCGCCAACAAACGTTTATAACGGACCGGGTACGGCAGTCGGAAGTGGTGTCTCAAATCTCTTAGATGAAGTTGTGTTAAAAGTACCATCTTCTAGTAGTTCTAGTTTTTTTACTGATGATTCTCCTACTTTTACAATAAATGGACCAGATGGTAGTAGTAATAGAGAAGGTGAAGGTCTAGGCAGTGGGAGTTATAGTCATTCTATAGAGTATGATGAAATAGGCATTAGCGGTGGCGGTGCTAAAATAAGTAATATATTTGCAAAAATGTTTAGAGTGTTGGTAGAAGCATTAGGTTTCTATAATGAAATTGCGGAAATTCCAACTGAAAAACCAAGTATAGAAAAGACGGTAAAAGATAAAGTAATGGAAGAAAATCCTACAATAATTATGAATATTAAGACAGCAAAGATTATCCCCCCTCTTAGTAATAAAAATAGAGTAGCTGGAGGAACAACATGTAATATGAGTACAATAATACACACATCATGGAAAGATACTACTGTACAAGTAAAAGACCGTTTAAAGGTTTTAAAGCAACAAAGAAAACTAAATAGAAAATTAGACTCACTACAAAATAGTAATAACTAACCCTTTTTTAATTAAGATGAAAATTAATAGATTTATAATAATATGTTTGATAATAATTTCATGCTCAAATAGAGGTGGTGAAAAAAAAGTTAAGGATATTGCTAAAGAGTTAGCTTCTGAAAATATTTTTAATATTCAGAATTTCCCTGATACTGTTTTATTAGATAAGGTTTATATGGGAAAAATGAACTACACTTCTGAGTTAGACACAATTAATTTACTTGAGGGAGAAGAACGTTTTATCTTTTTTTATATAACTACACAAGATGGAGATTTTCATGATATTGAAGAAATAGAAAAAGTAGAACACGAAGTGTTTAAAGTAGGTGAAAATAAGGTTATTAATTTTCAATTTAAGTTTAAGAAAAAAGGGATAAATTATTTTACTGGTATTATTCAGGATATGATTCTGTTAAATGATACTGATAACGATGGGGAATCTAGAATTATAACACACCTTACAGAAATAAACAAAGAGGTTTTTGTTATATATAAGTAACTACGCGGTCGTGGGCTAAATTAGTGACTACTTGGTTTTTGTAAATTAAACAGCTAATAATCAATTGATTAATAATTAAAAGTTGCAATTTTAGAGGTATATTAGGTTATGTTTGATGAATTTAAAATCTCTTAGACCGCTCTATTGTGGCTTTGTCAAATTTTACTGGTACAGATTAGTGGTTAATGTAAATATTACATATCGCTATCCATTTAAAACTACAATAAAATTACGCAAAAGTTTGCATTTTCATAATATAGAGAGAAAAGAATCTTAATTTTCAAGAAAATGTGTTTATTTTAGTTTTTGATAAAATGAAATGCTAAATAATTTTCTTTGAGAAAAGAAGTAGCTTTATAATACTAATTTTAAGTGTAAATTTCAATTTTTAGGCATCATTTACCTAACAAAAGCACAAGTATTAAAGGCTTTATTGGTAATTATTCTATCAATTTTAGCTTTAGCAATTTGCTGTTTAAAGTAATCTTTATAAGGTATTTTACCATCAATAACTTGCATGGATTCAAGACCATAGAGTTCCCTGTTCCCGCTAATTTGCAATTAGTGGCGTACCAGAAAAACAAAGCCACTTTTCGGAGTGGTTTTTTTATGCGTAAGCTTTTTTAGTTTTAGTATCTCTAATAAAGGCATCAATAATTTTAACAATAGTATTTTTATCATCGTTATTTAATCGTTGAACTTCTTTCATACGATTAAGCATATCTACATCTACAACCTCTAAATTATCATCTTCTGACATCAAATAATCAAGAGAAACGGTTAACACTTTAGCAATCTTTTTGGCATTTACTACAGACGGAATTATATCGTCTCTCTCGTATTTAGAAATTGTATCATGAGATACACCAACAAATTTGGCAACATCTATTTGAGATAATTTTTTCTCTTTTCTAATCTTGGTAATCTTTTGCCCTAAAGTCATAGAATAATCTACTTATGCGCTTAAAATGGCATTAAAATCTGCACTGTATTTTGAATACATAAAAAAGTATTGCTTCTCTAAATTGTAAATATGTTTGAGTTGAGTCTGTGCTTCCAGACTTTTTGTCTTTGAAATAAGTGGCATTAAATTCGGTAAAGCCAATAGTAGTAAAATACCAATAATAACCAATACTACAAGCAGTTCTTGTAGATTAAAAGCGGATACCTTTTGAGATATAAATTTAGTATATTTTTTCATAGATGACAGTGCTATTTTGGTTCAAACTTACATTAAAATTCAAATTTATTTTTTGCTGACAAATAAATGTAGATGTCAAAAAGTGGTCATTTTATACCATTTGTTAAGAAAAGTGAACCGTTTATACGAAAATGTATGACACAGGGTAAGTTTGGGTTTTTGGATGAAAAATTGATTATAGTTTAGCACCTGAAATAAATCTTTAATACTCTTTTTTCAGATTATTAATTTTTATATGATCGATTTCAACCAATTTAAATTTTATGAGAAATACAATATTCTTTTTTTTACTCGCATTTTTAAGTACCAATTTTTTAATTTTCGGTCAAGATGAACCTGGAATAGATTACACAGGTGAACTAGTCAAATCAGTTAAAATTCCACAATCACCAGAAGCCGCTGCTTTTGAAAAATATGGTAATGTTGGCGTGAGTATGTATACGGGTACACCTAATATCTC
>CAZHYX010000062.1:4335-4557 GCA_964536675.1 uncultured Flavobacteriaceae bacterium | reverse complement strand
ATGATGCGTCAGGAGTTAAAGTAGAACAACTGGCTTCTCAGGTAGGTCTGGGTTGGAACCTGAACGTTGGTGGCAGAATATCAAGGGTAGTTAATGGGCTTCCTGATAATCATAGTATTGGTGATTATGCTACTATTTTTAAAGATGGGGCTCTTGACGCTACACAAGTAAAAGATAAACTTTTGACCTATTCTGCTAATCATATAGATTTTACAAGCCTTA
>CAZHYX010000062.1:0-4315 GCA_964536675.1 uncultured Flavobacteriaceae bacterium | reverse complement strand
GACGAGGATTTTTCAACTAAATCTTCAATTGTCGTTGAAGATAGTTTGAATGTATTAGGAATCAGCGATCATATTGTCTTTGATTTGAATACCATGTCACCTAAAACTTTAAATAACCCTAGAATAAAAGTTACACATACACTTTATAATGGTTCAATAATACAATGGATCATTACAGGTGAAGATGGCACCAAATTCTATTTTGTTTTATCTGAAAAAACTAAAACAGAAGGTGCTACACTTACAATGTCGGCAGGAATTTTTAAAGAATATGCCTCCTCTTGGGTGTTGACTAAAATAGAATCACCCAATAAAAAAGACATCTATGAATTTGTATATAATAACTTTGGTTTTTGGCAACAACCAACCCCAGTAGCGGCAGCAAGTGTATCAAACACCTTGAATATATCAACAACATCCAATACACAATCATTTCCCGGAGCCAATGTTGAAGCAAATTTCAGTCCAACTTATAAGATTAGTCAATTATACCTTACACAAATAAAACATAATGGCAGAGAAATACTGTCTTTTGAATTAGGTAATCGACATGATATAGATATCAATTCGGCATTAAAAAGTATTACTATTAAAGGTTTTAGTTCTCAAATATTAAAAAAATATGAATTCAATCAAAGTTATTTTGGTATTTCTTCAAGTACAGATCCAGCTACTATACAAGAATATAAAATGCGATTAAAATTGGATAGTATTCAAATAAAAGGAAGTGATTTAAACCGATATGCCTCTTATCAATTTGAATATTTTTCACCTGATCAAGTAACAGATAGACAATCTATGGGGCGTGATTATTTAGGTTATGCCAACGGAGTAGAAAGCAATAGTGTGTTGTACCCTACTGTAATAGTTGGGGGTTTAACTTTTATAGGTGCTAACAGAGATATTGATTTTTATGGAGCTAAAAAAGGAACTCTTCAAAAGATCATATATCCCACAGGTGGTTCTACCTCTTTTGAATATGAATTAAATGAAGCTTCATTACCTCCTCCTGCTTCTACCATTGATGTTACTTATGAAAATCAAACTCTAAGCGTTGGCAGTACAGTTAATAGTACTTCAGATTGTGGAGTTTGTTGTCAAGATAAATATGCAAGTTCAGTGCCACAGGTTTTATATAAAAGCTTTCAAATTACTGATGCCGGAAATTATGATATTTCCTTTACAGTAAATGGTACTGCAAACGGAGAAATGGAAGCATATATTTTAAATAGACCAAACTCTACAATTATTACTTATGACAATTCAACGAATACCACTTTTTGTATTGCAGATAATGCTTTATGGCAAAACAGCAGTGGCGTTCCAGAAGAAATTAGCACTTATTTTGCAGCGGGTTATTATCAAATCACGTTAGTCGATAATATACCTAATACATCTGTGTCATTACGCGTACACAGATTGGAATCTCAAACTTCAAATATAAATGTGTCATTAGCAGGACTGCGAGTCAAAAAAATTATCGATGATCCGGGTTTAGGGCAAACACCTATTGAAAAAACATATCAATACACTACTGCCATTAATAATTCAACATCATCAGGAAAAAGGATATATGATGCTAAATTATTTTACTCTACAACACAAGATATATATTATCCCATAACCGGTAATACTGAAACAATTTATACGTTAAATCGGCTTGCCACCGCATTAGGTGGGAGTCAACCACATGTTGGATACAGTAAAGTCTTTGAAATTCAACAAAATAATGGGTATGTAGAATACAATTTTACTACTGGTACTCATGGGGTTGTGTCTAGACCGGGACCGCCTTTTTCAAATAGTTATAGGAGTAATTTTAATATAGCTAAAGAAAACCAAGCAAAAACCTATAATGAGGTTAACACATTACTAATAGACAATAAAAAAGAATATTATGATAGTTTTCTATATTCTCAAATTGGATTTGCTCTAACTAATGATGGTTCAAGGTTATATAAGTTTCCTTATTTAAGGAAAATCAACAATACTTCATACAGATTGGGTTATGTTGATGCTGCCTGGGATAATCTACAGTCTGTAATATTAGGAACAGCGGGTAATATTCCTATGCCTGTTCTTCCCATAAGTTTTTGCAATGACCCTGATATAACTTGTATTGGAGATATAAAATTGTCACCACTCAAACCTGTACTAACACTGGCAAGCGGTAAAACAGGAAATATCTTAAAAAATGAAAGTAATAGCTATTATACAAATGGTACTACAAATCGAGTAGTTGATTATATCTATGATAATAATGGTTTGTTAAAAGAAACCAAAACAACAGATAGCGATGGTAATAATTACAAAACGATAAATTATTATCCCGGCGATGTTGCCAATGGTGGCGTGTACGAAGATATGTTCAATGACCATCGTTTAAATACGATAATTAAAACAGAATCCTATTATAATGAAATAAAAACAGGAACGCGGCAAACCGTTTATAAAAAATGGGGTAATACTTATTTACCTGAATTTTTACAATCGGCTAAAGATAATCTCACTTTAGAAGACAGAATCCAATACCATAGTTATTATACCAATGGCAATGTAAAAGAAGTTTCTCTTAAAAACGGAGCCAGAACAGTATATATATGGGGCTATGATGATCAATATCCTGTAGCAAAGATTGAAAATACCACCTATGCCGAAATTGAAGCGCTTTCTGCTTTTGTAATCAATTTTGATCTTGGATCATTGGGCTTAAGTATTACTCAAGAAAATAGCCTTCGAGATAACTTACCCAATGCATTGGTAACCACTTATACCTATATACCTAGAGTTGGTGTTTCATCTATAACTGATCCTGCAAAAAATACCCTCAATTATGAATATGATGATTTTAATCGATTGAAACAGGTAACAGATAAGAACGGAAACATCGTATCTAGTAATACCTATCACTACAAAAATCAATAATAAGATAATTGCTTAACAATAAAACAGTAAACAGATGAAATATATATTCAAATTAGTACTTGTATTGACCTTATTTAATATGGGTTGGGTTTATGGACAATCAACAACAATTGATTATACGCTAGAGAGTGAAACGGTAGAAATTTCAGGTATGGATGTAACTATCCTTTCTACCATAAATAAGATTGGTAATACTATAGAATGGAAACAAGAAGCTAATGGTAATGTCAGTTTCACAAACTTTCAAATTAACTCTGTATCCGGAGATTGGAATCAGAACACATCAACAGGCTCACTTACATGTGTAATTGTTATAGAAGATTATCAGGGATTTTTTGTGTTGGAAGGAACTGCTGTCCATTTGACAGCTTCTCTTTCTCTTACTAAAAATGGGACAGAGCAGCAACAATATACCTTTAAAACAAACAGCATTACTTACCTATAAAAATCAAGCTTATGTTACATCAGATAAATACAATTTTTAAAAATAAGTTCCTGTTAAGTGTTATTTTACTTTTAGTCTTTTATCAATTAAGTTATTGTGATAATATAGGTCCTGGAACTATAACAGGTCCTTCTCTTGTAGCACCAAACAGCCAACAAACCTATACGTTTGATAACGGATTGCTCGTTTGGGGTTCTTCCTGGATCATAACCGGAGGAAGTCTAGTGTCATCTTCTATGATAACTAATGAAGAAGGAGATCCGGCTTACCAAGCTGTGGTGCAATGGGGAAGTGCCGGAAATGGTACGGTAATTTTTAAAAAAGGGTTTGCAATTTTGGTCAATAAAGCCGTAACAATTGCATCTTCAGCTCCCGATATGCCATCAGCTCCGACAATAACCAATAATTGTAATAGTACAAGGCTTACCCGAGGGAATCCCTCTAGTGGTGAGGTTTGGTATTGGCAAAACAGCTCAACAGGAACTGATACTACTAATTCTGCTCAGTATGTAGATAGAATATCAGGAACCGTATATTATTTAAAATCATATAATAGTACTACATCACAATGGAGTACAGCTAGAACAACAAATTATACGATTACCCAAGATGCTTGCGAATTAAGTAATGAGAACTACGTGTATACTATAATACCACAAATAGAATCAACGGATGTTTCTGTACTAACAACAAGCGATCAGAAAATAGAAAATATAAGCTATTTTGACGGTTTAGGCAGACCGGTACAAAATATAGCCCTACATGCCGGTGGTAATAATGAAGATCTGATTACTCATATTGAATATGATCTGGTTGGCAGACAAGCTAAAGATTTTTTACCTTATGCCTCACTTACAAATCAAAGGCTTTATAGAACTACAGCTTCTGATTCAATGTATAATTTTTATAATACAATCAATTATCAAAATACACTGAATCCTTTTT
>CAZHYX010000061.1:0-12569 GCA_964536675.1 uncultured Flavobacteriaceae bacterium | reverse complement strand
ATATTTATATAGTGTTGTATACATTATACATGTTCTTTGTCAATCAAATTATTTATGCTATTCTCTGAAATATTAAGCATTATTGCTAGTTTTAAAAATTTAATTTATGTTTAAGTTCATTATAAGTACCAATTTCCTCTATTGAACCTTTTTTCATTATTACTATTTTATCAGAAAACTTTGTCAAATATTTATTTGTAGAAACAGCAACTATTGACCAACCATTTTGTTTTGAGGTAATAAAATCAATAATTTTTTTAGAGTCTATTTGGTTTAAGTGTTCAAACCAATAATTTAGGTTTCGCTACAATACTTCGTGCAAGTAGTAATTTAGAAACAACACTTTCAGAAAGACCTTTCCCCTGAGTATCTATTATTGAATTATAACCCATAGGTAAATTCTTTATAAACTCATCAAGTTCTAATTTTTCTATAGCCCATCTTACATTTTCAAAAGTTGCATTTTCTCTTCCTAATGTAATATTATCTAATACTGTACCTTCAAAAAGGCGTTCCATGGTCATATGATTACCTATTTCATTTCTAATTGAAGATAGTGATAAGTTACCAATAGGCAATTTATTATATGATAGAGCTCCTTCTTGTACATCATATAAGCCAGCTATTATTTGTATTAATGTACTTTTTCCTGAACTACTTTCACCTGATATTATTATTATTTCACCCTTATTTAGAGTTAATGAAACATTATTGAGAATTTTTTTAGTTGAATTTGGATAGAAGAAACTTATACTTTCCATTTCTACTTCCATTCCTTTGTCTGCTGGGTTAATTTCTAAATCAATTCCATCTATCCTATCAAGCTCTAAGTCTGTAATTTGTCCTATTTTTTCAAGTGATGTTAGTATATCATATATAGACTCAGCACTTGATATTAATTTCTCAACAGAAGTCATAACAACTATAATGATAATTTCTGCAGCCACGAACTGCCCAATATTCATTTGTTGATTCATAACAAGAACTCCTCCAATAGCTAATAAACCAGTTGCAACAAAAACTTTAAATATTATCATTAAAGTATATTGATGTACCAAAATCTTAAAATGACTTTCGCGAGCTGATAAGTAACTAGCAACAACTTTATCAGTTCGTTTTAAAGGTAGTTTTGTGTTTCCGGTTAGTTTAAAATTGATAGCAGTACGAGATAATTCTTCTAACCAATGAGCTAATTTATATTTATGTTTTGATTCTTGAAGACTAGTACTCATTCCTTTTTTTGCCGTAAACTTAAATATAAAGTACACTAATAGAATAAGTACAATACTGAAAAATATAAAAAAGGGATGATAAAACGAGAGTAATAATAAACTAAATATTACTATAAAAAAAGCTGAAGAAAAATCAATTAAAATTTTTGAAAGTCCTTTTTGAATAGAAACAATATCAAAAAACCGATTCATTAACTCAGGGGCATAATGATTATAGATTACTTCCATGCGAATTCGCGTAATTCGATAAGAGAATTCAAATGCAGCTCTGGCAAAAATCTTTTGTTGAAGATTTTCGGTAATTCTCAATTGAAGTATATGAAGTATTCCAGTTATTGTTATTCCTAATACTACAAATATCACTAAAACAATCCAAGAAGTGCTTATTTGTCCACCTTGAATTAAATTAACTATTGATTGAATACCAAGAGGTAGAGACAAACTTATTATCCCGCTAAAAATAGAATAAATATGGACGTTTCGCACCTCTTTTGCGTCTGGTTTTAACAATCTCCAAAAACGTCGAATAGGAGAAATTTGTTCATTATTCATGTTTTATTTTTTAATCAATTCTTTTGGTTAACTTTCCGACACTCTACATCGAAATAAAAAGGAAGTTTTAACTGGATGCAACTATAATTCCATCTCAAGGAAGACGTTTCGTTTTATTTATGATAAGTTGAATATTCGTCTTAACTCAATTTAACTCTACTTCATTTTTATATTCCTTTTTTTATTCTTAACAATTTTGTTACACTATTTGTAGTGTCTAAAAGCGTATATAATAACTTTCTATAAGGTGTTTTTGACCAAAGGGTAACCTGTCTTTAAATTGACTTTTTCTTACTATCAATCTTTTTTTACTTCAATTAACTTTGGTGGAAATAAAATCATAGATATATGACATATATTAGGTTGCAAAATTAAATTAAAATATTTTATTCGAATGCATAATCTGTAATAAATTTCCTGTCAAATTACTTTATATTTTATATGTTGAATATTGTTTATAAAAATAACTGAGTTTTACTTGCACAAGTGATAGTAATACTGTTATATTTGTGGATGATAGTTAAATAACTTGAAAAACCTACATCTACATATAGAAATAAGTGCAGAATTATATTCTAAAAACCCTAATTCTTCTGAACTTGGTCAGAATATTATTTCGAAAAGTATAGAACTTATTAACGAAATAGGTTTTGAAGCTTTCAATTTTAAGAAATTAGGGGTGGTAATAAATTCTCCTGAAAGCTCTATTTATCGATATTTTAAAAGTAAACATAGACTATTAGTTTATCTTACCAGTTGGTATTGGACATGGACAGAATATAGACTTGCTTTTGCCACAACTAATATTGACTCGCCAAAAGAAAGACTAATAAAATCCATCGCAATATTAACAAAACCAGTTTTAATTGATAATTCATTTACTTTTATCAATGAAGCGTTGTTAAGCAAAATAATTTTCTCTGAATCTATAAAAGCATACCATACTAAAGATGTAGATGAGGAAAATAAAAAGGGCTGGTTTAAAGCATATAAAAAAGTGGTTAAGGGAGTAAGCGATACTGTTTTAGAGATTGTTCCAGATTTTAAATTTCCACATATGCTCATTTCTACAATAATTGAAGGAGCACATCAACAACATTATTTTGCAGAGCATTTACCTGCTCTAACAGATATTAGAAAAGAAGAAGATAGTATTTACGAATTTTATAAACAATTAACTTTTAACTTTTTAAGTAATGAACAAACTATTTGATTTTAAACATCTTAAGGGTGATTTATTTGGTGGTATTACAGCAGGAATTGTTGCTTTACCATTAGCTCTAGCCTTTGGGGTAAGCTCAGGATTGGGCCCAAGTGCCGGACTCTACGGCGCAATTTTTGTTAGTTTTTTTGCAGCACTTTTTGGTGGTACAAATACACAAATTTCTGGCCCTACAGCACCAATGACTGCTGTGAGTATGGTAGTTATTGCAGGAATATTAGCCGCTTTTGATGGTGATGTTTCAAAAGCATTACCTACCATTTTAACCGTATTTCTATTAGCAGGATTAATGCAAATAGGTTTAGGTTTTATAGGTTTAGGTAAATACATAAAATATATACCTTACCCTGTTGTTTCCGGATTTATGACTGCCATTGGAGTTATAATTTTAGTTACTCAAATTTTACCATCGGTTGGCTATTATCCTAAAGAAGATACAGAGTTTGTTAATCAGTTTAAACCTTTTGCAGAAGAAATAATTTTAGATAATATCTTAAAAGATGAGGCTGGCGAAGGTATTTTGGTTTTGGAAGATTTTAAAGAAACCATTAAACGTGCAGAGGGTGTTTCGCAGGCAGATATACTAAAAGAGTCACAAACATTAGCGAGTAAAGAAGCATCAGGAGTGTTAGGAGCCTTTAAAGTATTACCCAGAGCCTTGGGTAATATCAACTGGTTAGAACTAATATTGGCATTGAGTACTATTTTTATAATCTATGGATTTAAACGTATAACTACTGCAATCCCGAGTGCTCTAGTCGCTTTATTAGTAGTTTCCGGTATTGCAATTGGCTTTGGATTAGATTATAGACCTATAGAAGAAATTCCGAGTGGTTTACCACTACCTAATCTTGAGATATTTACAGGTTTTAGTTTAGGAAGTGTTACTCCTTATATTTTTACAGCATTGACTTTGGCATTATTAGGAGCAATAGATTCTTTATTAACATCAGTTGTAGCTGATAATATGACTAAAACCAAACACAAACCAAATAAAGAATTAATAGGTCAAGGAATAGGTAATACAATAGGGGCCATATTTGGTGGTATTCCCGGTGCAGGAGCAACTATTAGAACTGTAGTTAATATTAATGCAGGAGGAAAAACCAGACTATCTGGTATGATAGCAGGTGTTTTATTACTTATTATTTTATTGGCATTAGGTCCAATTGCATCTCAAATTCCAGCTGCTGTTTTGGCAGGGATACTAATAACAGTAGGTATTGGTGTTATGGATTATAAAGGTTTAAAGGCAATACCATATATGCCACGTCCGGAAGTTATAATCATGCTTGTAGTTTTGGTGCTTTCTTCAGTATGGAATTTAGTATATGCAGTTGGAATTGGTTTAGTAATAGCTTCTCTAATGTTTATGAAAAAAATAGGTGATTTAACCGCTGAACGATCAGATGTTAAGTCTCTTAGTAAAGAAAAAGCTTGGGCAGATGAAAAAGATTTCCCGGATGACTTAAAAGAAAAAGTTTTCATTAAACACATTAAAGGACCATTATTTTTTGGTTCAACAAGTGACTTTCAACAAATAATGAATCAAATTCCGGAAACAGCTAGTATTATTATTATTAGAATGGGAAGAATGCAATACATAGATCAATCTGGTTTATATGCATTAGAAGATGTTTTAGTTGATTTAGTAAAAGAAGGTAAGAAAATATTACTTGTAAACATTATAGAACAACCAAAATATATGTTAGAACGTATTGATATTATTCCAGACTTAATTCCAAAAAGTCAAATTTTTAAGACTTTTGATGAAAGTATAGTTTGGATTAAAGAAAATAGTAAAAACGGAAATTTAAAATAAGAAAACATACAATTCATTATATAAAAACAAAAAAAATGAGAACAACAGCAATAACAAAAGAAAATCAAGATGTATTAACGCCAACAAGTGTTTTGGCAGATTTATTAGAAGGGAATAATCGTTTCACGCAAGCTAAGAACGAAAGTGTAGATTATCTAGCACAAGTAAAACAAACAGAATCAGGACAATTCCCTAAAGCTGTAATTTTATCTTGTATTGATTCAAGAGTTCCTGTAGAACTACTTTTTGACCAAAGTATTGGAGATGTATTTGTTGCTAGGGTTGCAGGAAATTTTGAAAATGTTGATATTCTTGGGAGTATAGAATATTCTTGTAAAGTAGCAGGAAGTAAATTAGTATTGGTTTTAGGACATGAATCTTGTGGTGCTGTAAAAGCAGCTTGCGATGGTGTAGAATTAGGCAATATTACTGAAATGCTATCTAAGATTATGCCTGCAGTAAAAATGGCTTCAACACAAGTTGAAGGCGAAGCAAATTCTTCAAATAACGAATTTGTTAATAAAACGATAGCTAATAATGTACAGCTTACCATAAATAGGATTCGGGAAAAAAGCCCAATTCTAAAAGAAATGGAAGACAATGATGAAATCAAAATTGTTGGTGGTGTTTATCATTTATCGACAGGTAAAGTAGAAATGCTATAAACTATGATAAAAACTCAATTGGTTAGCAGAGGTATTATTTTATAATGCTTCTGCTTTCTTTTATTAGTATTTATCAAGAAGATAAAGTAGTGAGTTGGTCGATGTATTTTGGCACAAATAAAGTGGGTGATAAATTTAGTATTCATACCGAAATACAATCTATAAATCATACTGTACCCCCAAATAATACAGAATAATTATTGAGAACAAGCTTGAATTATCACTTTTCAGATCGAGCAACTGTAACTGCCAGATATGAATATATTCCTTCTCATGTATATGAACATGAACAGAAATTTCCTGAAACAGAAAAACATTGTATTTGGTAACAACTTAATTTATCGGTTTATACGATGAGATTTATGTAAATGCTAAAGAGACTTTTTTGATAGAAATAGATTATATTGTGCGTTTAAATTATTAATTTAATAAAAATATGAGTATTCAGGCAAGTATGATACATCAACAAGTAAACGGTTTTAGCAAATGGTATATGCAATTTGCTTTGGTTTTCAATACTAATTTAAGGAAGAAAACCGTTATTAATAATTAATTTTTAAAAATTCAACAAGAAAAATAGATATAAATTCTTTTTAACTTCTTTATTTAACAATCAAAACTTTATAAATGCTAAAAAATTTCTTAGGGAATAGCCCTAACTGGTACAAATACACGATAATAGGTTTTTTAATTTTTAATGTAATCTTTTATTTTACTTTAGGTCCAACAATAACTGCATGGATATTTATTGCTGAGTTTATTTTTACACTTGCTATGGCATTAAAATGTTATCCATTAATCTCTGGTGGATTATTAGCAATTCAAGCATTGGCTTTAAAGCTTACTACTGCAAAAAACGCCTACCATGAAGTAGAACAGAACCTTGAGGTTATACTGTTACTTATGTTTATGGTAGCAGCAATTTACTTTATGAAACCCTTATTAATGTTTATCTTTAGTAAAGTTTTTGTTAAAGTAAAGTCAAAACTATTTTTATCTCTTCTATTTGTTACTCTCGCTGCAGTTCTATCTGCGTTTTTAGATGCATTAACAGTTACTGCAGTATTAATAAGTGTAGGTGTTGGTTTTTATGGTGTATATCATAAGATTCATTCAAGTGACTTAGATTTAGATAGTGATGGAACTTTAGATAGAAAACAATTAAGTGGAGAGACTCTTGAACAATTTCGTAGCTTTTTAAGAAGTTTGATAATGCATGGTGTAGTTGGTACTGCACTAGGTGGTGTAATGACTTTAGTTGGTGAACCACAAAATTTATTGATTGGTGAAAAATTGGGATGGGACTTTATCGAGTTTTTTAATCAAATGAAGATTATAACCATACCTGTTTTCTTTGCAGGATTATTAACGACAATATTTTTAGAAAAGTTCAAGTTATTTGGTTTTGGTGCTGAAATGCCAGAAATAGCTCGTAAAATTATTGAAAACTATACTGAAATTGAAGATAAAAAACGAACGAAAAAGGAAAAACAAGAACTCATTGTTCAGGCCGTTGCCATGGTATTATTAATAATTGGCTTGGCATTGCATCTTGCTCCTGTAGGGTTTATTGGTTTAGCCCTTATTATATTACTAACTGCTTTTATGGGCATAACTGATGAACATCATATAGGCCCAGCTTTTGAAGAAGCATTACCATTTACTGCCTTACTGGTTGTCTTTTTTGTAATAGTAGCTATGATTCATGACCAACACTTGTTTAAACCAATTATTGAATGGGCACTTTCTATGGAGCCTTCAGTACAACCTACTATGTTTTATATAGCCAATGGTGTTTTATCGGCCATTAGTGATAATGTTTTTGTGGCTACAGTATATATTAAGGAAGTTCAAGAAGCATTTAATGCGGGCGAAATATCACGATTACAGTATGAAAAATTAGCAATAGCAATTAATACAGGTACAAATTTACCAAGTGTTGCAACACCTAATGGTCAAGCGGCATTTTTGTTCTTATTAACCTCATCATTAGCACCGTTAATTAATCTATCTTATGGTAAAATGGTAAAAATGGCTTTTCCTTATGCAATTGTATTAGGAGGTGTTGGTTTATTGTGCGTAAAGTATTTGCTTTAGGTTGATTATAAAACACTACCTTTTACGCTGTTCGATATTAGGTAGTTTATTTGAAGATGTATCAATAAACTAATTCAACCCAAGGAAGGGTACGAGGTATTAAATAAGAATTTACTTTTTATTTCGACGTAAACGTCTGGGCATTAAATACTTTTTGCTATCGTCCTGCGATTAAAAAAGCAGATTTTCTAATACTAAATCTGAAAGAGAAACCATTCCAATATATTCGCCATTTTCTTCTAC
Organism: uncultured Flavobacteriaceae bacterium; assembly: GCA_964536675.1. Taxonomy (GTDB): domain Bacteria; phylum Bacteroidota; class Bacteroidia; order Flavobacteriales; family Flavobacteriaceae; genus Aureibaculum. Next base: position 4,736 of record CAZHYX010000061.1, on the reverse strand, counting down.
AGGAGCCATTCTAATGCCTACATTAGTCAATAAACTAGCTACATACCTTGCGTCCATATCTGCGGGTACACTAACTACCGGTTTTGACATAATTTCAAAAAGGTTTACTTCTTCAGATGTTTTATCTTGTAGAATAACGCCCTTAATAAAGTCATGTACATTAACTATTCCATAAGCATCTTGTGGATGGCGTTTTTTTATGATTAGTGATCCAACCTTTTCTTTTCGCATTATATCTACTGCTTCTTTGGCAGTTGCCATACCGTCAACCAAAATTACTTTTTTGGTCATTACATCTTTGGCATTTTGATAACTTCTTATATTATTCATAATTTCTGATTTTAATTTTTTTAAATAAATTTAATAAATTATTAATTTAATCTTTTATAGGGCTTAAAGAATCTTTTTAATTAATAGTGACTAAAAATATTCATCACGTGCTTGGTCTTTAAATTTTTTCATTTGACTTTCTAATCCCGCAATATGCTCTATGGGCATAACAAAAGCAATACCGGTTCCAGGTTTGTCAAAACCACCTGCTTTTACAATTACTTTCATAAATTTCTCTACAACATGTTCCTCAACAAGAAATAAAATAATTTCTGTATGGTCTTCAATTGCAAGGCCAAAAAATGATTTTGCTTCATGAATTCCTGTTCCTCTAGCTGGAATTATAGTTGCTCCTGTAGCTCCTGCTTCTTTCATGGCATTAACTACATCATCACTAATGTTTGGTTTTACTAAGGCGAAAATTAATTTAAACTGCATCTTTCTATTTTTTATTTTTTAATAAATCGTGTTTTTATACTCAAAAATTGTGCATAACCTAAAACTGTTATAATAGGAAATAAGCTTGCAAATGCTATTAGTCCAAAACCATCTATAGCAGGGTTTCTACCAGGTACAGCACTTGAAAGCCCTATACCAAGTGCCGCTACAATAGGAACGGTTACTGTAGATGTGGTAACTCCTCCGGAATCGTATGCCAATGCAATAAGTTTTTTTGGCGCAAAAAAGGTCTGTATTATTACAATAATATAGCCTACCATAATATATATAAATAGGGGTGTTCCGGTTACAATTCTAAATGTACCTAAAGCGAGTGCAAAAGCAACACCTACAGCAACTGTTATTCTAAGTCCCCATGGTTTTATCGTTCCACCAGACACTTCTTCTGCTTTTATAGCAACAGCAATAAGTGAGGGTTCGGCAATAGTAGTGGAGAAACCAATTAAAGAAGCAAATATATAAATCCAGTAATAAGATACCCAATTTGTGAGATCTGCTTCAGAGGATCCTATAAATGAGGGGTCTGATAATTGAGTTGCCATTATTTTACCTACAGGAAAAAGCGCTTGTTCTAAACCCATTAAAAATAATGCAAGTCCTAGAATTACATATATTCCACCAATTATTACTCTTTTTAAATGAGGAATGGGTTGTTTTAAAACAAATAGTTGAAACAAAACGATTAATACAATAATGGGCAATACATCTCTCAGAGTATAAAGTAAGATTAAAGCAAAATCTGTAAAATAATCAATCATCATTCAAATTTATTAAATTATAACTTTATGACACCTAAAACAGTGTAATAAATCGTTTATTTTCCCTTTTTATTTCATCATAAAAATAAACCATAACAAAGGTTATACTTGATTTTTCTTTTCCATCTAAAGAAAAAATAATTCAATTTCTTCTGGACTATTTTACATCTAACAATGATATTAAAACCAAAACAACCCATAAGCCATTACGAAAATCATTGGTAAAAGTGATGCAAAAGCAATCAAACCAAAACCGTCAAGCAAAGGACTTCTTCCTTTAATTACTGTTGCAAGTCCTACTCCTAAAGCTGTTACTAATGGCACTGTTATAGTAGAGGTGGTAACTCCACCAGCATCATAAGCTAGCCCAATAATTTCTTTAGGAGCTATCATGGTCATTAACATTACTAGTACATAACCACCTATAATTAAATAATGTAAGGGCCAGCCTTTTAATATACGTAACACGCCTATAACAATAGCTAAACCAACTGAAAATGCTACTGTTAGTCTTAAACCCATAGCATAAGTATCCATAGTTTTTTGGTTGTTTTCAATTAAACCTGCACCAGAGGATATTAACGATGCTTCTTTTGCAACAGCAATTAATGCTGGTTCTGCAATTGTAGTTGAAAAACCAAGCATAAAAGAAAAAACCATTAACCAAAAAAGACTTCCTTTTTTTGCCAGAGCATAAGCCATTGATTCACCTATTGGAAATAATCCCATTTCAAGACCTTCAATAAAAAGCATCAAGCCAACAACTACAAACAAAGTACCGAATATAACTTCACCAATTTGAGGGAATGGTTGTTGTATTACGACACTTTGAAAAAAAACCACTACTATAATTATTGGAATAAGGTCTGTAAATGCAGTCCAAAGTTTTTTAAGAATTACCTTTAAATATAATTTATACTTCACGGTTTGTCTAATTTATTGCTTAGCCATTTTTCAAATCCGATTAAAGGAAAAATTAAAAAGCCTACTAAGATAGTAATTCCTAAGTCACGAAAACTTAAAGAAGCTGTGTTAAATATATTTTGCATAAATGGATTGTATATAAACAGTGCTTGTAAAAATAGAATTGCTCCAATTCCTATAAAAATTGTATTATTACTAAAGTAGCCAATTTTTGAAAGCCTATCTCTAAGTGACCTACAGTTTAATAGATAAAAAACTTGAAAAATAATTATGAAGGTTACAGCTATTGTTCTTGCTTTATCTACAGCAATTACTTTATCAATACCTTCAGAGAGAGCATTGTTAAACTCCCATTTAAAGAGAAAAATGGTACCTACTGTCATTAATATAGATACTAAAATAATTCTAAAAATTATAAATTTACTCAACAACTCATTATCTTTTCTTGGTGGAAGTTTCATTGAATTTGGCTCAATAACTTCAAAAGCCAATGGCAGTGCTAAAGTTACAGCAGCTACTAAATTTATCCATAGAATTTGAGCTGGAAGTATAGGCAACAAAAGTTCTTTTGTAACCAAATCAAAAGGGAAAAATATAACCCCATATACTAGAATTAAAGCAAGTCCTAAATTTGTTGGTAAAATAAAAGCCAAAGATTTAATTAAATTATCATAAACTCTTCTGCCTTCTTCAACAGCTGCACTAATACTAGAGAAATTATCATCTGCTAAAATAATATCTGCCGATTCTTTAGAAACCGAAGTTCCTGTAATTCCCATTGCAATGCCAATATTTGCTTGTTTTAATGAAGGTGCATCATTTACGCCATCTCCTGTCATTGCGATAACCTGATTGTCATCCTGCAAGGCTTTTACTAAACGAAGTTTATGCTCTGGCGAAACACGAGCAAAAATATTGGTGTCGTGCACATTTTTAACTAATTCATCATCTTGCATATTAGAAATTTCTAAACCAGTAATTACATTGTTGTTTTTTGTAATACCGAGCTCTTTACCTATTGCATAAGCTGTTGCTTTGTGATCACCTGTTATCATTTTTACTTCAATACCAGCATTATGGCATATCTTAATAGCATCAATAACTTCTGTTCTTGGTGGGTCAATAATACCAAACAAACCAATAAATTTGAATTTACTATGCATTTTATCCGTTCCTAAATCATCAAATTCATTATTAATATTTTCTTTTTCTGCTATTGCTAAAACTCGCATTCCTTCACTTCCCAATTTTTCAATTTGGGAATAAATCTGTTTTGCATCTGTATTTTTACAATGGTCAATAATTACTTCAGGTGCACCTTTTATAATAATTTTATCGTTTTCATCAAACTTATGTAATGTAGCCATAAATTTGTTTTCAGATTCAAAAGGAAAAACATCTATTTGTGGATGCATTTTACGAATAGAATCAAAATGTATTTCGGCTTTATAAGCTGCTACTACTAAAGCACTTTCTGTAGGACTACCTGTAACTTCCCAATTATTGTTTTTTTGATGTATTTCTGAATCGTTACATAAAGTAGCATAACTCAATAATTGAAGAATATCTGTAGATAATGTTTCAATATTTTTACCATTTTGAATAAAATCACCTTCGGGTCTATAGCCTTCTCCAGTTACTTTAATACTATTTGTTGAAGTCCATAATTGGGTGACCATCATTTCATTTCGAGTAAGTGTACCTGTTTTATCGCTACAAATAACAGTGGTGCTTCCTAAGGTTTCTACAGCAGGAAGTTTACGAATTATCGCATTTCTTTTTGCCATACGTTGCACTCCAATAGCAAGAGCAATGGTTACTACAGCAGGAAGTCCTTCTGGAATTGCTCCTACTGCTAAGGCAATTGCAAAAATAAGGCTGTCTTTTAAAGCGATTGTCAATTCAATGCCTTGTGAAGTAGCTCGAAGTGTGCCAATTACCATTATTATGACAGTTACTACCAATACACCAATGGTAATATAATTACCTAAAGTGGCTAATTTTTTGGTTAAAGGTGTTTCTAAATCTGCTGCTTCATTAAGCATATCAGAAATTTTTCCTAACTCGGTTTCTTCTCCTGTACTTGTTACAACTGCTGTTCCTCTTCCTGAAGAAATTAATGTGCCACTAAAAGCCATATTAACTTTATCAGCTAAGGCTACATTTTCTTTTACAGGATTTGTATTTTTTTCTACAGGAACAGATTCTCCTGTAAGTGCCGCTTCATCAATTTGAAGGTTTTTTACATTAATTAATCGCATATCT